>JABDQA010000082.1 GCA_013042475.1 Desulfofustis sp. | reverse complement strand
CAGGAGGTCCGCGGTGTGGTCAATGACATCACCATCATCGACGATTTTGCCCATCATCCGACCGCCGTCAAAGAAACTTTGCGAGGGCTTAAATCAGCCTATCCGAAAAACCGTCTGGTGGCAATTTTCGAGCCCCGGACTAACACGTCCAGAAGAGCAATCTTTCAGCAGGAGTATGTGGCGTCATTCAGCGCCGCGGATTTGGCGCTGATCAGGGAGGTGCCAAGGGACAAGCCGGTGGATGGGGATGATATGTTCAGTTCGGCCAAGCTGGCAAAGGATCTGCAAACCAGGGGACTTAACGCTCGATCCTTTGACGATACCGAACAGATCATCGACAATGTCTGCCAAATTGCCCGGCCCGGGGATATCATCGCCATACTTTCCAACGGCGGGTTCGACAACATCCACGAACGTCTGCTCGAGACGCTAAAACAAGGCTGCTAATCCAGCAAAGGTTCGAGAGAGGCTCTGAGTTTCTTGAAGTCCGCTTCCAATTCGACCAGTTCACTGCCGGCTTTGGCACGCAGCTCGATATCTTTGGCCAGCTCAGCCTGATCATGCAAGCCAAGATTGAGAAGCGCACCCTTGGTTGTGTGGGCGACCCTGCCCAACTCCTTGTGGTCACCTGCCTCAAAAAGAGTTCCAAGTTCTTCCACATACCCTGCCAGGGTCACCATAAAAGAGGGCAGCAAGGCGTCAATCTGCTCGCCGGAGAGACCGAACTGTTTTTTCATATGTGATCTTATAACTTCCCTGCTCAGGTCCTCTGGCATCTTCATCTCCACAGATTAGCAGCGTATTGCATCGAAACGTTGTTTATCTTATAAGATTTTTATTATGATATCGAAATCTGGTCCAAAATGTAAATAAATGCCGTAAGAGCTGTGATCTGCCTATTCATGTCAACGTTCGAGCAAAAGATATTAAGCACCATCGAGACAAACCAATTGATGGGCTCTGATCAATCCGCAGTCATTGCTGTCTCAGGAGGGCCTGATTCCATTTGCCTATTGCATGCGCTTTGCAATCTGTATGACAAGCTCACCGCAACCTGCGTGTATATTGACCATCACCTGCGTCCCGATGAATCAGCTTTGGAAGCGAAGGTGGTGGAAACTCATTGCTTGAAGAGATCGATCGGTTTCATGTCGATCACTGTCGATGTGCCGGCTGAGGCTGAAGCTACCGGCGATTCGATCGAGGCCTGCGCCCGGCGGCTGCGTTACAATGCACTGGAACAAGTGCGCAGTGATGTGGGTGCAGATATTATCGCCGTGGGGCATACCGCCGACGATCAGGTCGAAGAATTACTGCTGCGGCTGATCCGCGGCAGCGGCTTGAAGGGGTTGTCCGGTATGGGGTTTAAAAGAGGCAGGGTGATTAGACCATTGCTCGAGATCAGTCGTCAAGAGGTGCTCGCCTACCTGGACACCCATGGTCATGAATTCTGCCACGACTCTTCCAACGAATCGGTCCGCTTCCTGCGCAACAGGATACGGCTGGAGCTATTGCCGGTTCTGGAACAACGCTTCAACCCCGCTATCCGAAGCACCATTCTGAACACCGTAAATATCCTAAAGCAAGAAGAGGAATTCATCTCAGCCGAGAGCGACCGCTTTTATCGCTCTCTCGTCAGAGAATGTACAAACGAAAAGGATCCGGCAGGACACCACTCCATCTCCTTTGCAACCGAGTCACTTACAACCATCCCAGCCGCCCTGCGCCGCAGACTATTCGAGCGTGCCTGCTGGGAAACAGGCTGTCGACCCGATTTCCAGCATATAGACACGATCGACAAACTGTTGGCGAAACCAGTCAGCGGGACCGAACTTCATCTGCCAGACGGCGTCAGGGTGGTGCGGCAACATGATTCACTGCTTTTCACCAAACTGACTGAAGACCAGGGACCTCGGGAAAGCGTTGCATATACTATCGAAATTGGGCAGGAAATAGAAGGATCAGGCAGTTATGTGATACCGGTGCTTAATCGGCAGCTCGATATATGGCTCTCAGATAGCGACCCAAGAGATGCGCAACTCATGCGGATTGATCGTGACACGATAACTTTTCCGATACTGCTCCGCTCCACCGCACCCGGTGATCGTTTTACGCCGCTTGGCGGCCCAGGAAGTAAGAAAGTCGCCCGTTTTCTCGGAGATAGAAAAATTCCCCATCACCTGCGTCACCTGCACCCGGTCCTGGAATCGGATGCGGCGATTATCTGTGTACTCGGTCTGGAGATAGATGAGCGTTGTCGAATTACAGAAACCACGACACAGCAGCTTCATATTCGCTGGGTGAAACCTTAAAAGATCGGTGATACTCTGAATATCTATGTCGAGGTTCGAGGCAGCGCGGATAAGGGGCGCACCAGTATCCAGAACCGATCAGCTCTGCCCCCGGAGCTTGCGGCAGTCGCCGACCCTGATGGTCAACTTGATCCGGTCGAAATATTCGAGAATGGGGATGGAGAATTTTCTGGTCAGGCCGCTCAATGTCTTAAACCTCGGAGCGTCGATTTCACCTTCTTTTTTAATAAAATCAACCACATCTTCCTGCAGCTTGGTGAGCGGGCCAGCTGAAAAATAGAGCGATTCGCTGATCTTCACCAGTTCCCCTTCGTTGAGCAGCAGTGCCAGCACTTCCTTGACCAGTCCTTCGGGATATTCACTGAACCGAGCAAAGGTCTCTTTTATCGTCGGCGCTGTCAACCCCTGGTCTTTATACCACTGCACCAGTTCGCGCTGCAGCTGCTGCTCATCAGCCTTCAGTGCCACTTCATGTCCGGCCATGCGGATGATCGACTCTTCCTGGACAACCGTCTTCTTGCGCAGCAGGTCATTGAGGCAATAATTGAACACCTTGGGATCGACAAACTGTTGGAATCCTGATCTCACCTCTTCTTTGGAAAGACCGTTTTTCAAGGGGTTGGAGCGATGATAAGATTCGAGGAAAGAGACGATTCCCTCCACCACCTCTTCGGCAATACTCCGATCGACATAGCGCTGAGTGGCCGAATCGACCACCACCATCTTTTTAGTGGAGAGTGGAATTTGAAGTACTTTATCGAGGTGCTTGCCAAAAAGTCCGAGCCTGATCCCCAGATCTTTGGCGGTGAGTCCGGCCATTCCCGATTC
>JABDQA010000081.1 GCA_013042475.1 Desulfofustis sp. | reverse complement strand
CAGGAGGTTCTTTTGAAACGAATCATCATTTTTATCGCCTTATTGTGTTTTGGGTTTGTTGTGCCTGTTCAGGCCAAAACCGATATCTATGGCAACGGGGTGACGCTCACCGAGCCCACACCGGTTTCAGCTATTCTCGACAATCCGGATGAGTACCTGGGGAAGACGGTCAGGGTCGAAGGGATGATTATCGAAGTCTGTGCCAAGCGTGGATGCTGGGTATACGTAGCCAGTGACCGTCAGGGTGAAAAAATTCAGGTTAAAGTAACCGACGGTGAGATCGTCTTCCCGATGAGCGCTTCGGGCCGCATGGGGATTGTCGAGGGCGTCGTCGAGGAGCTCAAGCTGTCCCGTGAGGACATGATCAAATACCTCGAACATCTGGCCGAGGAAAAGGGCCAGCCCTTTGATCCTTCGATGGTCAAAGAGGAGAGAATGATAAGACTCCGAGGATTGGGAGCCGAAATAGAAGGATATAGCGTGAATTGATGAAATGGCGAAAGTGGAATATCATCATCCATCGAGACCTCGGCTATCTCTGTTTCGGCCTCACCATTCTGTATGTGATCTCAGGTGTTGCGGTCAATCACATCCAGGACTGGAACCCTACCTACAAGATCGACAAAAGCACGGCCGCAGTCGACCTGTCTTCTATTGATTCCGCGGACAACCAGGCGCTGGCCGCAGCCGTGCTTGGCCAGCTCGATGAGACTGGCGAGTTGAAAAATATTTATCGCCAGGATGGCCAGACGCTGAAAATATTTGTCGTCAACAACAATCTCACCGTTGATCTTGCCAGCGGCACCGTATTTCAGGAAAAATCAAACAAAAGGCCGCTGCTCTACGAGGCTAATTTTCTGCACCTCAATCATCCCAAGAAACTGTGGACCTGGTTTGCCGATCTTTATGCTATCTGCTTAGGTGTTCTTGCAATCAGCGGTATCCTGGTTCTGAAAGGCAAGAAAGGGCTTTCCGGGAGAGGAAAGTGGCTGGTCGGCATCGGTTTTCTGGCCCCGATCTTTTTTCTCTGGATTTATTCTTGATAAATTCCGCTCAACTTATTTGACTATAACACCAGGTCACGGATCAGAATAAACCCCTGGAGACACACAATTCCGGATGGAAGCCTGTTTCAACCCAGAGATCAGAAGAGAAGTACGGTTGACGGACAAGACCTACCTGGTCAACGATCGTTACTACCTGATAGATTTCAGTGCCTGGGATGAGCAGTTGAGAGACTGGCTGGCCGAAAAAACAGATCTGGAACTGCAGCCAGAACATCTGGCGGTCATCGACTTTTTGAGAGAATCTTACCGCCAGAACAAACGTCATCCCGTGATTAGAACGGTAACCTCGGATCTGGCCCGCAGATACGCAACAGAAAAGGGGACGGTAAAGTATTTCCATACGCTTTTCCCCGGCGGCATACATCAGGCCTATCTGCTGGCCGGCTTGCCCATGCAGGACAGCTGCTGCTGATCTCCGTTCGATTCCCCCCCCCATTGGTTCGGTTCATTTCCTGGCGATCCTCTCTTGTCGTCGATGTAGAGTCTTGCATTCATCGTCATAAGAAGGCGAGCGGGTATTTCTGCCGTCACCAGATCGACTGTAGGCGAGACACGCGAGTCTGGCCATCTCATAATCGACGACCAGATAGAGTAGTTTTTACTATGTCTGGTACCTACCTGGATAATATTTACCCACCCAGTACCCTCTGCAGGATTGTTACCAGTTATCTCTCAAGTAGGTCTCCACTCGGAACTTCCTGGATTATAAAGTAAATAATTAAATAATTATTCATTGGTCTTTCTGGCATGGAGCTTGAAGGAATCTGGAACGAAAACCATTTCCAATTAATTACAACAGAGGTGTACCCATGAACGTCAGAAAGATCACATCGATGACCATGCTCCTGTCCCTGCTGGTCTTAATTTTGAACTCCATTATTCTCTATGTCGTACCCGAAGGTCGAGTTGCCTATTGGGCGGACTGGAAGTTTTTCGGTCTCACCAAGGGAGACTGGAGCGCTCAGCACACCACCGTCGGGGTTCTTTTTCTCATCGCCGGGCTGCTGCATATCTATTTCAACTGGAAGCCGATCGTTGCCTACATGAAAAACAGGGCCCGCCAGATAAAAATATTCACCGGTTCTTTCAACGTTGCCTTGGTGCTCACCGC
>JABDQA010000084.1 GCA_013042475.1 Desulfofustis sp. | reverse complement strand
CCCGAAGATAGGGAAATCGACCTTGGCCAAGCAACGGCAGCAGTCTTGGGGATGGGCCGGATCGGCACAGCTGCGTACGACAAACTCCGGGAGAAACAAGGCAAGACTGTAGTCAGTCTCGATTTCGACGAGGATCGGATACCTGCGCTAAAAGACGAGGGGGGGGTGGACTACGTGCTCAACGCTTGTTCAGAAGCGGGGCCGGCTTGGCGAAACATGTCTGTGGACTGATCAGCAAACAGGAGATAAGGGCATAGCTGGAGGATCAGGGCAGGGGACACGGTCGATCTGTGCCCCCTGTTGAACTGATCAAAGTTTACTCGATGTCCTGAACAAATAGTTCAGAGTAAATCTTCTGGAATTCTCCAGAGTTGATTGCCGATTTGATGTCGGCCGTGTTGGTATTGAACCAGGTGTGCATCTTATCATTGGCGAACAACTCGTCGATATAGGCGTTTACTTCATTATCACCCACGTGACGTGCTTCGGGGATGAACTTGAAGTAGAAGTTGTGAGCCACATCGTAAATACCGTGCCACCAGGCATAGTCGGGACCCATCATCGCGGCACCCATGCGGGCGCGGCGGCCTTCATGATGCCACAATTCCCAGTATTCCCACTCGAGATCGTTGGAGAAGGCGGCTTTGTTTTCCAACAGTCCCTTGGTCTTAACCATCTTGATAATATCGGTCGCCGGTTTGGCGAATTTATCGTTGTAGAGCTTGACCAGGGCGTCATACTGGAAATAGTGACCGTCCACGAACCCCTGCTGATGGCAGTTCAGACAGACATCTTCCATGGCCTTTCTCTTTACGCCTGCGTTCTCTTTGTATTTGGATATGGGGGGGCGCAGGGTCCAGGAAATACGATCTCCGACGTCATGGGTGATTGCCTGGTTGGCTGTGGCGGACATATGGCAGGTGGAACAGGTGGGGGCTTCGAAATAATCCTTGCCCACAACCCACTCGTCCTTCTCGAGATTCAACCGGTCTTTATAGCCATAATAGGCGATGCCATGCTTGGATTCCTCAAAGATCTCCTTTTGCGGGTGGTCCGGACCCAAGTGGCATTTACCGCAGTTTTCAGGCTGCCTGGCCTGATATTTCGAGAAAGAATGACGCGAATGGCAGGCGTTGCAGGCGCCTTTTGAACCGTCCGGATTGAGGCGCCCGATACCACTGTTCGGCCAGGTCTCGGGTGACAGCTTATTGGCAGCGGTGTCGTCGATTTTCACCTTGGCGCCATGACAGGATTCACAGCCGACAATGACAATGGGATGCCCGCCCGCCGCATGGGCAAGATAGGCGTCACTTGATTCGAGGATCTCGCCGGCGTGGGCATGATAGGAATCCATGGTTTCCTGGGCTTGCTGCTCATGGCAGTTGCTGCAGTCATAGGGCGTTACCAGGGTGGCGATAATTGCCCCGTTGTGTTCATAAGCATCAACGTCACCCGCATCCGCTTCATGACAATCTAGGCAGCCTACGTCATTTTCCCCATGGGCTGAATTCTTCCATTGCAGGTAGAGCCCGGGGTTGTTTTCCTCGTGACAGGACTCACAGGTCGCTTCTTCTGCGGCTGCGTTCGAAACTCCCCAGCCGAGCAGAAGCAACACCGATAGCATCAGACATTTTTTCATCAATCACACCCTCCATTTGAACTGGTTGTTAATAGTGCCTGAACCTTCTTGTATACCCGGCCCTGTATCCATAACCGAAGAAATATTGAAGCTATTCGCCGACAAAAGGAGTCAGGGCAGTGTGCCACGAGTGAGCAGCATGCCGACTATGTGGTATGCAGCGAAATTCCATCTTAATTTCCAAGGGCAAAATAGACAAGGTATTATTTGATTGAATCCATTGATAACCTTGATTCTTACATGCCTTTCTGGTATTGATCGCTTGTCGAATCTGGCGCGGGAGGCTGAGAGGCGCAGCTCTTGTTCGATTGCCCCATGGCTTTGGGTATCACGGGCGAACCAGGCAGCGCCATGCTCTCCGCAGACCCATTCACCCGATCTGGTCCAAGACTGTATCCGCCCTTCGGATGCAGAGGTATAATATGCATGGTGTTTCCATCATCGTTCCGACCCGGAACGAAGCGGATAATATAGACCTGCTCCTGCAGCGCATTTTCTCAGTCGAGTATCTCAGCTCTGTCGATCATGAGATAATATTTGTCGATGACAGTTCCAGTGATGCGACCAGGCAGACGGTCAGAAGATGGTGTGCTGATAATCCTGTCCGCCTGATCGAGCGTGATTACGGAAGAGGACTGGCCAGCGCAGTTGTCGCCGGCGCCTCTCAGGCTGCATTCGAGGTGGCGCTGGTGATGGATGCCGACCTCAGCCATCCCCCCGAAAAAATTCCCGAGTTGGTTCAACCGTTGTTTCATGGTGAGTATGACATGGTGATTGGCAGCCGCTATGTCAAAGGAGGGGCCACCCCGGAGTGGCCGAGATCGCGTAGAATCGCCTCAAAACTTGCGACACTGCCGGCCAGGTTGTTCACCGACGTCAACGATCCCATGGCCGGTTTCTTTGCCACTTCAACGACACGATTAAAAAATATCAGAGCCGATGTCCCGGGCTTCAAAATAGGATTGGAAGCGCTGGCCGCAGGTGGGGACGAGCTGCGGGTACTTGAGGTGCCGATTGTCTTCCACGATCGCTTCGAGGGGTTTTCGAAGATGAACAAGCAAATCATTTTCGAATATCTCAAACAGGTGGTCCAACTCAGCAGGCTGGAAACCGATCTGTTCAGTCCTGGCGTAACATTCACCCTCATCGGTGCGGGAACAATTCTGGACGTGGTGGTGTTCTGGGCGCTGCAGCGCTACGGAGTGAGTCCGCTGACCTCCCATCTCGGTTCCATGGCCTTTGCCGGTGTATTTCTGTGTACAATCATGGAGGTATTCTGGGGTAAAAAAGGCCGCAACCCGGTCCTCAGCGTAACGCTGGGTGTGGGCTTCATCGTTGTTCTGGTGTTCTCTCTCACCACGCAGGCCGCGGTATTTAACCTGATGAGCTGGCTCGGCAACTTTTCCCCAATTGTGCTGTTCGTTCCTGCGGCTCTGGCCGGTGCCGCCAGTTTCACCCTGCTGAGTATATTTTTTCTCTTCAGCGGAGCCCGGACATTGCCGCACAAGGTGCAAGCAAAATATTTCATCATCGGAGGTGTGGCAGCCGTTGTCCTGCTCAAGCTTCTATGTCTTGGACTTCCGGAATTGATGGAGCAGGAGGCCTACTATTGGAATTATGCCCAGCATCCCGCGCTGAGCTATCTGGATCACCCACCCATGGTGGCACTATTGATCTGGCTGGGAACCGCATTGTTCGGCCCCATAGAATTCGGGGTTCGCATTGGGGCCTATCTAATTTGGTTTGTCACTGCTTTTTACAGTTTTAAGCTGACAGCTGATATTTTCAACAGAACGGCGGCCTGGGGCAGTGTCTTGCTGGTCACCCTGCTGCCGCTCTATTTTGGGACCGGGTTTGTGATCACTCCAGACTCTACTCTTCATGCTGCCTGGGCAGCTTTCATCTACTATCTCCACCAGAGCTTGATCAGAGGGAATTCGAAAGCGTGGCTTGGGGTGGGCATCAGTCTGGGGATTGGTCTTCTGTCAAAATATACCATTGTGTTGCTGGGACCGGGTATCGTCTGTTTTCTCCTTGTTGATAAAAAGGCCAGAGCCTGGTTCCTGCGTCCGCAACCATACGGGGCAGTGCTGATCGGCTTGCTATTATTCGCACCAGTTTTGATCTGGAACTATCAGAACGACTGGATTTCTTTCCTGTTCCAGGGAGAACAGCGGGTCAGCGGATCGCATTTGTTCACTGCCAATAGACTTTTGGGTTATATTACCATCCTCTTGACCCCAGCTGGACTGCTTGGCTTGCCTTATTTTTTTGTGCGGGGGAACGACTTCTTCAAAACCCATGAACGCGGGGATAAAAACACTGGTAAGGTGGGGATTCACCGTGGATTCATGTTGTTGCTGTTGCTGATAATTTCACCATTGCTGGTCTTCTTAATCTTCAGTTTGACCAAAGAGGTAAAATTCAATTGGACCAGCCCCATCTGGCTTGCACTGCTCCCTTTTCTGGGTGCAACCGTAACCCTCCCTTACCGAGAACTCAAATCAACTTTTCTCTGCTTTCTGAAATGGCTTTGGAAATTTAGTGCAACAATATTGGTGATCGTTTATTGCACCTTTTTACACTATGCAACACTAGGGTTGCCTTTTGTGCCGTATACAGACGATTTATTTTTGTTTGGTTGGGACAATCTTGCAAAAGAGGTTGAATCGGTTTCGCAGAGGGTTGAGGATCAAAGTGGGATCCGTCCTTTAGCTGTTGGTATGGATCCTTATCAGATAAGCAGTGGACTGGCTTTCTACAGGGCCAAATTGCATCGCGGCGATCGTCAAAAACAGCAAGCTGCGATAGAGACAACTCTGGGATGGCATCTATTCGGTTGGGATGCGCTAATGTACGAATTTTGGGCAAAACCGAAAGATTATTATGGTCAGGCCATTATTGCCGTGGGATCTAGCAAGATTAGGGTGGAGAAGCCCTATTTTCAAAAACGGTTTGTACAAGTTTATAGCATTCACTCATTCGATGTTACTAAGAATGATAAATTTGTGAATCGCTATTACTATCGAGTACTACGTAATTACCGTCAACCACGGAACTGAATCTCAGCTAATTTATCAATCCCTGCCGCCATCGGCGAGATATCTGGGATCCAGCAACCTGGTAAGCAGATCCGGATCCAGATCAGCTTCCTCGAGGGCGACTTCCAGTATCGGGCGGTTCTCTTCCCTGGCTTTCTTGGCGATCGCTGCTGCTTTCATATAGCCGATGTGCGGTGTTAGAGAGGTCACCAGAACCGGGGTCTTAGCCAGAGGTTCTGCCATATGCGCAGCCAATATTTCCATGGGTCCAATACCCTTTTCCCCGAGCGCCAGGCAACCATTGGCGATCAGCTCTCCGCTGCTGAGCAGATCGTTGGCGGCCAGCGGCAGCATGGTATTGAGCTGAAAATTTCCGGACTGCGCCGCGACAGTGATCGCCAGGTCGTTACCGATGACCCGGGCCGCGGCCATACAGACTGCTTCAGGAATCACCGGATTTACCTTGTCGACCATGATCGAGGATCCTGGCTGCAGAGCCTTCAGCCTGATCTCGGCCAATCCGCTGTGGGGCCCGGAATTCATCCATCTCAGATCATTGGCAATTTTCATCAGGGTCACCGCGCAGGTTTTCAGATGGCCCGAGGTTTCCAGTACCGTGTCTATACTGCTCAGTCCTTTATAGGCTGAATCCATCTGCCCGAAGTCAGAGGACAGGCGCTTATTCAGCGACTTTAAAGCCCGCTCGATGAATCCCGGGGCACAGTTGACGCCGCTGCCGACGGCGGTGCCGCCGAGTGGAACTTTTTTCAGACGTCCCAGAACACTCGTGAGTCTCTCGATGTTATCACTGAACTGCGAGCTCCAGGCTTTGAGCTCGTCTGAAAATCGAATGGGCAAGGCGTCCATCAGGTGAGTTCTCCCTGTTTTGACAACTTGGCGATGAGTTACTGCAACTTTTTCAATCACCTCGATCAATTCCGTCAGAGCGGGAATTACTTCGGTCTTTATCTGAATAGCAGAGGAGATATGCAGGGCCGAAGGGATGACGTCATTGGAGCTTTGCCCCATGTTGACATCATCATTTGGGCTCAGCTCGATTCCTTTTAGCGCAGCCAATCGGGCGATCACCTCATTGGCATTCATGTTGGTACTGGTGCCGGAACCAGTCTGCAGCATGGGCACGGGAAAATGGCGCATCATTTCATTGTCGCCAAGTTCATCGATGGCGGTAAAAATGGCTTTGGCCTTTTTTAAAGGAAGGAGTCCCAGCTGTTGATTAGCCTCAGCCGCAGCCCTTTTGATCTGTAGCAGAGAATTGATGAAGCGGATATCCATTTTCTGACTGGAGATGGTGAAATTGTTCAGCGCTCTCTGGGTTTGCGGTCCATAGAGAGCGGTTTCGGGCAGTTCAACTTCACCCATTGAATCTCGCTCAATTCTAATTTTATGTTCCATGATATTTTACCGAGAGTATTTTGTCTGTTCGGGGTTATGAATAGTTTTAATATCCGTTATTGAGAAATATAAGCAAACCCGGCATAAATTGTAGTCACCCGAAGTGGAATCCATGTAGCTGAACATCAAAATTACATTCAAGTGAGCACGAGGAAAATCATCGCATTCCCGGATAAAGATACCTTGCAGGGATTCCCTCCCGTTTGCAGCGGTATGGACCGGGTTCTGGTGCTTGGCTCGTTTCCAGGAAAAGCTTCTCTGCAGAAACAAGAGTATTACGGCCATCCGCACAACGGGTTCTGGCGGATCATGGGTGAACTTTTAGGGTTCGATCCACAGATGAGCTATAAGGAGCGGGTCGGAGTTTTGAATCGAAATCGAATCGCTCTCTGGGATGTGCTAACGAGCTGCAGCAGGAAGGGCAGCCTCGATACGTCGATCCTGAAAGATACCATGGTGCTCAATGACTTTGAGATTTTTTTTGAAAAAAACAAATTGATTCATACCATACTTTTCAACGGGGCCCTTGCGGAAGCTGAATTTAGAAGGCAGGCGGCGAAACTGGATACAATAAAAAAGGGAACTCTCGAGTTCCATCGTTTGCCGTCTACCAGTCCCGCAATGGCCATGATGAACCTGTCCGAGAAAATTGCAGCATGGTCCATCCTGCTGGAAAGGTTAAAGATCAGTTCCAATAAATAAAAGACAATGGAGGAGTGCGGTGGGTAAAGAAGTCGTGTTGTTTAAAAGTGAGGAGAAAATGAGCAGCGGGCAAGCTGCCTCCCTGTTGCGACAAATTGCCGATAAAATAAAGGCGGGAGAAATCGTACTCGAACGGGGTAAAAAGTCTGTCAACCTCTCTATCCCCTCGCAGTTGGAGGTAGAAATTAAAGCTGAAAAGGAAATCGGCAAGAAAAAGACCACCATGAAACTCGAAGTGGAGCTGGAATGGCCCCTTGGGGGATCGAAGGCGGCGGTCGGTCCGATGAAGATCAGATGAAAATGGAGGCGACTGGCGCTTTGAGGCCAGTCGCCTTGCAAAACAATTCATATCAATAAGTTCAGGCCTTCCAGAGACCGTGCAGATTGCAATAAGCACGGACATCAACCTCGCTCGCATCAACCGGGAAGAAAGCCTTGGGTTCCTGACCGGGATTGAGGAATTCCTTGTAACTTGAGCCGTTGACGTTGAGTTCAATCCACTCAATCCAGTGCTTCTCTTCCATCGGGTGGGCTACCGATCCAACTGCCACCTCCCAGCCTCCATTGACTCTGGTTGGCATTGGAACATGCTTCTCCTGGGCGGCATCCACCGTATTTTCTTCCATCAGGATCATGTCCTGACCGCAACATACCAACGCACCTGCGCCGCTAGTGACCACCTCAATGATGTTGCCGCAGAGATTGCATTTATACACTTCTAGTCTTTGTGGCATTCCTATCCTCCTGTTTTAGCGATGGTTCGATTTACCTTCTGATCGAATAAGCAATTAATGGAATTACCAAGCCTGTTAATCGGCAAGATACGCTTTTTGACTGATTGAGTTAAACACATTTGTCAGGGCTGCTGCAATCTCCAAATACTGGTTAGAAAAAAACAAGAACGGGGTAAGTTGATAATAATTATTATTATTGTATTAAGTTAAGTATGAACCTTTCAGCCTCTTATGAATCTATCCTTCAATGTAAAGAATTTACTATTGTAATTAGGGCAATAAGTATTACTAAATGTATCTAGTGTAGAGGTATGAACAGTAAAATAATAGAGGCTTAAAAGGAGAGAAACAGTCATGAAAAAGACACTATTTGGTTTGGTTCTGGCCCTATGCCTGGTGGGAGCAAATTCGGTGCAGGCGGATTCCTACGATCATGAAATGAAAGGAGCTGGCGTGACCTTTTCCTGGAAAGTGGATGGCGACACCTTGCATGGCAAATTGAGTGCCAAGACCAAAGGATGGGTTGCGGTTGGTTTTAACCCGGAGGAGCAAATGCAGGGTGGCAATTATATCCTCGGTTTTGTAAAAGGAAACGATGTGGAGGTGGTCGATCATTTTGGCACCAAGAAGATTAACCACGATTTGGATGAAGACCTCGGGGGCACCTCAGACGTGACGGTGGTGGGCGGTTCCGAAAAAGGGGGAACGACTACGATCGAGTTTACCATTCCGCTTGACTCCGGCGACCAGTACGACACGGTTCTGGTGGCAGACGGGGAGACGAAAGTGGTTCTTGCCCACGGTCCTCCGCGGGATAGCTTCAAGGCTCGACACAGGAAACAAGCAATCAAAACTGTAAACCTTTCCACAGGAGCAGTGAAATAGAGGTCTTCGGCACCTGTGTTGAAAAATTTCACTCTTATACTGCTTACGCTGCTGCTCTGCGGACAGGTTCCGCAGATCTTTGCAGCTGAACAGTCCGTATCCGCGCTTGACCAGCCCAAGCCTGTACCTGTCTCAGCGCTTGACCAACCCAATCAACAGGTGGAGATCTGGGTTGATGAAAAAACCGGAACTTTTCTGCCCCTGGATGTTGAATTTGCAGATGAGAAAGGCTCGGTGGTGAGTCTCGGTGGGCTCATCGATAAGCCCACCATACTCCTTCCGATATATTTTTACTGTCCAAATTCATGTCCCACCAATTTGGCCAATCTGGCCATGGCCATAAATCGGATGAAAATGGAGATTGGGGACGATTACCGGGCGATCGCGCTGAGCTTCAACCATCTTGAAACACCAGAAAATGCCCGGACAGCAAAAAACAATTACTTAAAATTGCTCTACGAGGGATTTCCCGAGGAGCAATGGTCATTTTTAACCGGAAGCCAGGAGAACGTCGCGGCAGTGCTCGACGCCATCGGGTTTAGTTTTCAACCCCTTGACGACGGCACCTTCATTCATGCTTCGACCCTGGTGACCGTGGCGCCCGACGGTAAGCTCATAAAATACGTCTACGGATCTTTTATCCCCGGTGATGTGGAGCTTGCTCTTGCCGAGGCGGCCCAAGGAGTGCCGGCGAGATCGATTAAACGGTTGCTCAATTACTGCTTCAATTACGACCCAGACACCAACAAAGGGCTGTTTGAGGTGGTAAAATTTGGAGTAATAGCTCTGTTCGCCGGTATCGCAGTATTTATCTTCTTTCGTTTCATCTGGCGTAAAAAACCGGATGATCCTGATAGTTTATCTTCGCAACATGGGTAAGTGTCATGGAACAGGTAAAATCTTTTTATGAAACCCCGTCCCCAGCCGGGCTGACTGGAATCAAGGCCTGGCTGCTGACGCACGATCACAAGCGGCTGGCCCTGATGTATCTCTGGGCTGTATTCTTCTGGCTGGTGCTTGCCGTGTTTCTCGGCATGGCGCTACGGTTGGAATTGATGTTCATCGGCGAAACGATCATGGGACCGGAGGTGTATAATTCATTCTTCACCCTGCATGGGGTGATAATGATATTCCTCTTTGTAATCCCGGCTATTCCAGCCATCTTTGGTAACTTTTTCCTGCCTATCCAGATTGGTGCCGATGATGTGTTCTTCCCACGGCTCAATCTGTTTTCCTGGTATCTCTATATGATTGGTGGTCTGGTGGCGGTAATCTCATTGTTTACTGGAGATGGCTTCGCCGACACCGGATGGACTTTTTACGTGCCATTTTCGGTATCAACTGAAACCAACGTATCGCTTACTGTTACTGCAGCCTTTATTCTGGGGATGTCATCGCTGCTGACCGGCCTTAACTTTGTTACCACCATTCACCGAATGCGGGGCAAGGGCATGGGCTGGCTGCAAATTCCGCTGTTCACCTGGTCGCTTTACGCCACCGCCTGGGTACAGATTCTCGCCACTCCGGTGATCTCGATCACACTGGTGCTGGTCGTTATCGAACGGTTCCTGAATATCGGCTTGTTCGATCCGGCCCGGGGCGGTGATCCTCTGCTCTACCAGCACCTCTTTTGGATGTATTCACACCCGGCCGTATATATCATGATCCTGCCGGCAATGGGAATAATCTCGGAGATCATACCGGTGTTCTCGAGGAAAGCGATCTTCGGCTACAAGGGCATCATCATCTCGTCGATGGCTATTGCCGTCGCCGGCTCTCTGGTCTGGGCCCATCATATGTATACCAGTGGCATGAGCGATGTGTCCGTATTCGTGTTCTCGCTGCTCACCTTCCTGGTCGCAATTCCGACCGCGGTCAAGGTGTTCAGCTGGATATCGACCATGTACAAGGGCTCGATCCTAATGACGCCGCCGCTTCTGATGGCGCTTATCTTCATCTATCTCTTTTCGGTGGGTGGTTTGACCGGCCTCGTACTCGGCGCTGCAGGAACCGATATCCATGTCCATGATACGACCTTCGTGGTGGCTCATTTCCACTTCGTCATGTTCGGCGGCACCGGCTTCGCCTTTTTTGCCGGTCTGCACTACTGGTGGCCGAAAATGTTTGGCCTCATGTACAATTTCAAGCGCGCCTACATAAGCGCGGTGCTGGCAGCTATAGGATTTATCTTCCACTATATCCCGATGTTCATCCTCGGTCTCCAGGGCATGCCTCGACGCTATTTCGATTACCTGCCGCAGTTTGAAACCGGTAATTTTTTGGCGGGGTTCGGCGGTATCCTGATGGTGGCCGGAATCTTGTTGATGTTCATTAATCTCTGGGTCTCGTTCAGGGTCAGGGAAACCGCCACCGCAGACCCGTGGGGCGGCACCACCCTTGAATGGTCTGTGCCTTCGCCACCGCCGTTGCACAATTTTGTAAATGAACCGGAAGTCCTTGAGTACCCGTATGACTTCTCCGGCGTACTTGCACGTGCTGCCAAAGACAAAGGATAGGTATGGAAACAGCAATCGATAAAACGGGTGTCAAAATTGGGATGTGGATTTTTCTCTACTCGGAGATAATCCTTTTTGGCGGTCTGTTCGTTCTTTATGCGGTGTACTTCCATACTTTTCCCGAGGATTTTGCCGAGGGCGGTAAGGAGTTGAACAGAATATTCGGCACCGCCAACACCCTGGTGCTGCTGATCAGCAGTTTCACGGTTGCGGCTTCCATTACTGCGGTTCAGCGCCGGAAAAAGGGTCAGGCCATTGGCTTTTTGATTTTCTCACTGCTCTGCGGCCTGGCCTTTCTGGTCAACAAGTATTTCGAGTGGGGGGCAAAATTTCACCATGATCTCTATCCCAACTCGGATCTGCTGCTCGATTCCGAACCCGGCTTCAATATTTTCTTTGGTCTCTACTATACCATCACGGGACTGCACGGATTGCATGTGATCATCGGCATGGTACTGCTGTCCATATCACTGGGGCTGGTTATCAGAGATAAAGTCACCGATCAGCGCTATGCCATGCTCGAGAACAGCGGTCTATACTGGCACCTTGTAGATCTTATTTGGATTTACGTATTTCCGTTATTTTACTTGGTACTTTAGCAGAGGGGGATTATCTCGTGAGTGAACATGAAAGCGAACATATTCTGTCCTACGGATTCCTGGCCCAGATTCTCGGCGGTCTCGTCGTTCTGACCGGTGTGACGGTTGGCGTTTCCTATATAGACTGGGGATTTCTAAATGTTCCTATTGCCCTATTTGTTGCCTCGAGCAAAGCAACGTTGGTATTGCTCTTTTTCATGCACATCAAATTCGAGGGGATGGTCATAAAGGTCTCATTTATCAGCACCATGCTCTTTCTGGCGATCATGATAAGTTTCACGTTCTGGGACGTAGCCTTTCGATAATTAACTTAAAAGACAGATAATTTATGGATCCTGTTAGAGGAGTAGATCTAGCCTTTTGGTATATTCTAGGGATTTCTGTCCTGCTGCTGATTGCTATCACGGTGGTCATGATCTACTTCGTGATCAGATATCGGCGCAGCAAACATCCTGAACCGGCCGACATCAGGGACAATTTGAACCTGGAAGTTGTCTGGACGGTATTGCCAACTTTAATCGCGCTGACCATGTTCTGGGTAGGCTGGAAATCGTACATAGGTCTTCGGGATGTTCCCGAGGATGCATTGGAAATAGAAGTCGCCGGTCAAATGTACTCCTGGATTTTTCTCTACCCCAATGAAAAGGAGACTGAAGGTGAACTTGTGGTGCCGCTCGGTAAGGCAGTTAAGCTCAACATTGAATCGTGGGATGTGCTGCACAGCTTCTATATCCCTTCCTATCGCATCAAAGTCGATGCCGTACCTGGCATGCCCACTTATGCCTGGTTCATGGCTGACAAGGTAGGGGAGTATGATATTTTCTGCACCGAGTATTGCGGTATCGAGCATGCCTACATGCTGGCCAAACTCAAAATCGTCCCTGAACAGGAATATTTGACCTGGCTCGAGACAGAAGAGTGAATAGAGGAAGCGAACCCATAGCTGCTCAACTGGGGGTTTCGGCAGCCGGACTCATCAAGCACCATCTGCTGGTGGCCAAGGTGCCGCTCTGCCTGCTGGTTGCTTTCTCCGCTTTTTTCGGTTTTGCCCTGGCAGCCCACCACTTGGGCTGGCAGGCCTGGCTGGTATTTGGCTCGGTGCTGCTGCTTGCTTGCGGCGGAGCGTCTCTGAACTCCTACCAGGAGCATCGCTGGGATCGGCTGATGCAGAGAACCAGAAGACGACCAGTTGCTGCCGGACTGGTTTCTCCTGAATTGGCAAGAAGGCAGGGGCAGCTGCTGGCGGCAAGCGGTCTGCTGCTTCTTTTTATCGGTACATCCCAGCCGTTGGCGGTTTGTGCCGGTGCAACGGCTTTTGTACTCTATAATTTTGTCTACACGCCGCTGAAGTATAAATCGATCTGGGCAATCATTCCCGGAGCTATCTGCGGAGCACTGCCACCCTATATCGGTTGGCTTGCGGGACAAGGCCCACTGTTCTCGCCGGTCATACTCGGCGGCGTACTGCTGCTGGTTATCTGGCAGATACCGCACTTCTGGCTGGTAATGCTGAGCAATAAAAGGGATTACCGTGAATCCCCACTGCCCAGTCTTTCACGTATGGTTTCTGAAGCGAGATTGCAGATGCTCATTGTGCTCTGGGTAGGAGCACTGATCACGGTGCTTCATACTCTGCTGGCCATGTTTACCGAGACGCCACTGACCATAAGGATCATGATCAGCGGGGTCAGCCTGGTTGTGCTGGGTGTCTTCAGCCTGCAGATGGTAATCAGTAAGCAGCCTCATTACCGGTTCCTGTTCATGCTGCTGAACTCTTTCATGCTCCTTACCATGGCTCTGCTGACGGTTGGTGCAATCGTCGCCTGAACTCACCCGGCTGCTATGGCCACGTGAGGTCGCTTTCCTCATAACATTGACAACCCCGAAGTTCTGAAGAGGTTTTATCATGGGTGGAAAGAAGGTTAAGAAGAAATGTTGTGGAAAATACAAGAAGAAAGGCAAGCACTGCTCCAGTTGTCCTCTGAGCGGTACCGGCAAAGATTGTAAAGTAGACAAAGATTACTGCAAAGGTTGTGACGTCAAGAAGAAGTCCAAAAAATCCCAAAAGTCCAAAAAGAGCAAAAAGAAAAAATAGTATCGAACAATCACATTCCTGGGGATTTTATCATGGCAATCGACTGGGCATACTTGAGAAAGGGGTGAGTCTCGTGCGCCAAAGCCCGTGAGGCTCTCAAATCCGGTAACAAAGAGATTCGACTAGAAGTAGATGCCAAGAAAGAGGTAATAGGTCCCGATCAGGTCTGGACCTTCCTGCAAAAAGCGTCCACTGTCTACATAGCCAGTGGGCAGAAAACCCTCAGTTTCAAACCCGATTCTTCCAACAAGGAGGAATTGATCAAAAAGGCGACCGGGAGAACTGGCAACCTCAGGGCACCGGCGCTGCGCATGGGTGATGATCTCTACATCGGCTATAATGTTGCCATGTACGATGATCTCTAACCTTTAATTCTCGAGCGCGACGGTATCTTTCTGGAGCTGAGCACCAATGCGGCTTCCCCTGGCTTTGGCTTCGAGAAGCTGATCGACATTGTGGCCGTAGTGGGGGTAGTGCTTGGCTAACAAAAACATTTTTTCTGGCTGGTAACCCGCTGATTTAAGAAACACCCCGATGGTGCTCCACGGCTCCCGCACCGGATGATGGAAAACTATGCTTTCGGTAGGCTGGGCGCCGCAATTCCGCAGCTTTTTTCTCAATCCCCAATCGTGCAGGCGGTAATAGCCTCGACAGGAAATCAGCGGGGTAACCTGTTTATCTCTAAATAGCTTTTCGCCATAGCGGTCGAGCAAATCGAGTATGGGCCCGCTTGGGTTGTAGGACCAGGTGGGGCCTGCCAGAATGATCAGGTCAAAGGACTGGAAACAGCTATCTGAAAGCGGTTTAATGGCGATTCGTTTTCTGAAAAAGGTGAGCACCATCATTTTCAGGGTCTTGTACACTGAATAGAATGGGAAACCAATGCGCTGGCGCACCTTAACCTGCTCGATAAAAACCTCGATTCCCTGGCTGCGCAGACCATCGGCAAGCAGGTTGATCACGCCTCTGCTCTGACCGCTGAGGCTATAGTAAATGATGCAGACTCGAGGAGCGCGACGGTCCATAGTCACCTGGCCATGTCTTATAAGGCCGCACCGTTGTAGCACAGATCAGTCAGAGCAGCCTCTTCCAGAATACCTATTCAACTAAGGTCAGTTGAAATCTCGAATCAGTTAGGCAGAACGTGTTTTTCAGGGAATCCATAAGGGCTGAGAGCTCGACAAAAGAGTCAGCCAAAGTCCATTCTTCAAGCTTCCCGTCTCGGAATTAATACCGTGATTAAAAAAAAAGCCGGAACCTCGGTTCCGGCTTTATAAATTCGATCCTTACCGGCTAATCGTCATATTTCCAGAAAGCTTCCTTCTCAGCGCCACACACTGGACACACCCATTCTTCGGGAACCGATTCCCAAGGTGTTCCAGGATCCACACCATTCGCATAATCGCCCTCGGCTGGATCGTAAATATAGCCGCACGGACATTCCCATTTCTGCATAACCGCCTCCATTGTCTAGTTAATCTTGCATTTTTGATAGTCATTCTCAAGTGTAAACGAATATACCGTATTTCCATATGGAGTCAACAACTACTTAACTGAAACAGGTTTTCCGGCAGTACTCTTATTTTGCGAAATTATTACATAATAACGATATGTTAGCCAATACGTAAAATGATTTCCTTGGCGGGGATCAGGGCAGTCGCCGTGGCCGATACGATGTTGCCTGCGACACCTGGTCCGTCGCCAGCCATGAACAATCCTTTAATATCGGTTTCCAGGTTATCGTCGGTTTCGACCTGGGTGGCGAAGAACTTGATCTCAGGAGCATAGAGCATGGTTTCGTCGTTTGCGACTCCTGGAACGACCTGGTTGAGCTGTTGCAGACCATCGACGATGTTGGACAGAATTCTTTCCGGGAGGGCCATGGCGATGTCGCCGCAGGTCACATTTTTCAGGGTTGGGTCTATGTAACTGTTGCGCACCCTGTTCCAGGTTGATCGTCTACCCCTTTTCAAGTCACCGTAGCGCTGCAGAATGGGCCTCCCACCACCAATCAAAGTTGCGAGCTTGCCGATGGACTCGCCGTATGCCTGGTTGTCTTCAACCGGGTCATTGAGTACCACCTTGGACAGAAAGGCGAAGTTTGCGTTGTCGCTTTTTCGATCCATATAGGCGTGGCCATTTACGCACACGAAGTCCTGGTAGTTTTCAAGGGCGACAAAGCCGCCGAAATTGGTACAGAAGGTGCGGGTCTGGTCGTCGTATCTGCTGGTCCTGATAAAAAAGGTGGGGTCGTAGATCACCGAGCAGAGGTCCTGCATGATTTCGTTGTGCACCTCGACCCGAACGCCAACTTCGATGCCGCGCTGGGAGACATCGATGTTGTTTCGGCGGGCGAGCTGGCCGACCCACTCGGCCCCCACCCGTCCCGGAGCCATGATGATGTTGTTGGAGCGGTAGGTGGCTTTATCGGTAACAAGACCGGTTACTTCACCGTTTTCGACGATGATGTCATGGGCTTCTTCAGGGTAGTGAAAGACGACCCCGCTGTTCTCAATGTAGTCGGCCATTCCGGAGATATGGGAGGGCAGGTTGTCGCTGCCGAGATGCTTTTGCTTAATGATCAGCAGATCGATGCCACTCTTGCGGGCATCCTTTCGTATCTGGTTGGCAAGTTCCATATCGGTGGGAAACACCTTGCCGTCCATACCGAAACGATTGAAAATCTGTTCGGTTTCATCGATGAGCAATCGCGCCTCAGCTTCAGGAAGAAACTGGGTCAGGTCGGTCTTGCCGAGTTTGTGGATAAAGTTGAGTTTACCATCGGAGAATAGGCCTGCACCGCCAATGCCGCATAAAATATTGCAGGGTTTGCATTTTATACAGCCGTTCTCCTTGATGGGACATTTGCGTTTCAGTGGAGAATTACCTTTGTCGAGCAGCAAGACCCTGAGATTTGAATTCTCAGCAAGGTAATAGGCTCCAAAGAGCCCGGCTGGACCACCTCCAACTACAATGACGTCGAATTCTGTTTGTTCTGATTTTGCCATGAAAAACTACTAGTTAATTTTAAACGTTAAGCTTCCGGCTCTTCTTCAGATGCGGTTTTCTCCACGGGAAGCCCAAAACCCATACGCACCTTACTTTCGATTTCACTTATCATTTCAAGATGATCACGGAGAAACTGTTTGGCGTTTTCCCTTCCCTGACCAATCCGCTCGTCGAGATACGAGTACCAGGCCCCGCTCTTGTCGACGATGTCCTGCTCGACCGCGAGATCTAAAATGTCACCTGCGGCAGATATTCCCTCGCCGAAAATTATATCGAATTCAGCAGTTTTGAAAGGGGGGGCGACCTTGTTCTTGACCACTTTGACCCTGGTGCGATTGCCAATGGCCTCCTGACCGTCCTTGATCTGGCCGATTTTTCTTATATCCAGTCGGACGGAGGAGTAGAATTTAAGAGCGTTTCCACCGGTCGTGGTCTCGGGGTTGCCGAACATGACGCCGATTTTCATTCTGATCTGGTTGATAAAGATCAGGATCGTGTTCGAACGGCTCAGCACGCCGGTGAATTTGCGCATGGCATGCGACATTAATCGGGCTTGCAAACCGACATGCGTATCGCCAACATTACCGTCGATTTCAGCTCGGGGAACAAGCGCTGCGACCGAGTCGATAACGATAACGTCGACCCCGCCTGAGCGTATAAGTATCTCAGCAATTTCAAGAGCTTGCTCGCCAAAATCTGGTTGAGAAACGAGTAGGTCGTCAATGTTCACCCCAAGTCGCTCGGAATAGTGCGTATCCAGGGCATGCTCGGCGTCGATGAAGGCAGCCTGACCGCCTCGTTTCTGGGCTTCGGCGATGGCATGGAGAGCCAGGGTGGTCTTGCCGCTGGCTTCTGGCCCGTAGATTTCGGTGACCCTGCCCCGCGGCAGACCGCCGATTCCAAGGGCGATGTCGAGGCTCAGGGCTCCGGTGGGAATGACCGGTACCAACTCGGCCTCCTGGGACCCAAGCCTCATGATCGAACCTTTTCCAAACTGCCGGTGGATCTGGTTAAGAGCGTTTTCGACGCTACTTATT
>JABDQA010000074.1 GCA_013042475.1 Desulfofustis sp. | reverse complement strand
TCCTCCATCCAGCCTGGGTAAAATGCAGCCGCGTAGCGAAGTCAATCTGATTGACAGAATCCGTGCGACAGGATAGGTTCCACCATCATTTGCAATTTCACCAACAATTCCTTAACAACAATCATTCATGAAAAAGCGCACTCCCCTTTGCGTAATTGTCCTAGCCGCCGGCAAAGGAACGAGAATGAAATCTTCCAGGGCCAAGGTCCTGCACGAGGTATTTTATCGGCCGATGCTGCACCATGTGCTCGACAGCGTCGCCCCGCTCAATCCCGATACGACCATCGTTATCGTCGGTCACCAGAAAGAGGCGGTTACCGCCATTCTAGATGACTACAAGGTGACCTGCTGCGAGCAGCGGGAGCAGAACGGCACCGGCCATGCGGTCTTAAGCGCTCGTTCTCTGTTGGCGGATTTCCAAGGGACCCTGATGATCATCAACGGCGATGCCCCCCTGCTGCTGACCGAGCATCTGGAGCAGATGATCGAGGCCCACTCTAGCAGTGGTGCTGCGCTTACCATCATGACCACGGCGCTGAACGACCCGACCAATTACGGCCGGGTTATCAGCGACAGCTTCGGTGCGGTGCGGGCCGTGGTCGAAGAAAAGGATGCCGACGACCGGCAGCGCGCGGTAAAAGAGATAAACGCAGGTATTTACATCGGCGATGCCGAGATCATATTCGGAGCTCTGGACCGGGTGACCACCGACAACGCCCAGGGGGAGATGTATCTGACCGATATTGTCTCCATCGGCGTCGGCGATGGCCAGATGGTCAACAAATTCGAGCACCCCTACCCTAACCATGTGCTGGGGGTCAACTCCAAGGTGGAAATGGCCCGGGCCCAGCGTGAACTGAGTGCCCGCCGAAACCGCGAGCTGATGGCCATGGGAGTGACCATGTATGACCCCCCGACCATCTCGGTCGGTGCCGACGTCACTCTCGGTGCCGGCTGTCGTCTTGGCGCCGCAGTCACCATCGTCGGCCGGAGTCGCATCGGTGATAACTGTACAATCGAGCCGGGCGTCTACCTGGACGATGCCGAGATTGGCGACGAGGTGAAAATCGGCGCCAACAGCGTGGTGATCAATTACCGGGTGGAAATGGCGACCAGGCTGGCACCGCTGACGCTGCTGGACGGCTCCGCCGATAAAAAGAACCATAGCCAGGAGTAGCCATGAGCGATATCAAGAAAATGTATTCGACCATCCTCGGTGATCACTTTCCCATGGAAATGACCATCAGCTTTGGCGATCAGCAGCTTGTCTATCGCAAGCGGACCTGGAAGATTGCCCAGGAGGATGGCTCCTTCGATGAACGCGGTATCCGTTACGGCGAGAACCCCGACCAGGAAGCTGCGCTCTACGAGTTGGTAAATGGCAACCTCAGCCTTGGCGACTGCGCCTTCATCGAGCCCGGCAACGGCCTGGTTTCAGCGATCGCAGCCGACGACATGCTGCAGGTGGGTAAGCATCCCGGAAAAATCAATCTGACCGATATCGACAACGGTCTCAATATCCTCAAATACCTGGTGGGCCGGCCGGCAGCCGTCATCTTGAAACACAACAACCCCTGCGGCGCCGCCTACGGCAGCAGTCTCGCCAACGCCTTCGACCGGGCCAACCGGGCCGATCGAATCGCCGCCTTCGGCGGTGCAGTGGTGCTGAGCCAGCCATGCGACAAGGACACCGCTGAACTCCTGGCCCAAAATTATCTCGAGGTGGTGTGTGCCCCCGAATTCGAGGAAGGCAGCCTCGAGATCATCAGTCAGCGGGCCAATCTCCGGGTGATCAAAATAGCCAGGATAGATCGGCTGGCCGATTTTGAACGCTACCGGTTCATCGATTTCAAGAGTTTGATCGACGGCGGCATCATCGCCCAGCAATCGGCCGTCAATTCAATCCGCTCGGTGGCTGATCTGAAGCCCGCCACAGCTACCTGGAAGGGGCGTGAATTCCGTTGCGAGCGCGAGCCAACCCCGCAGGAATTCGACGACATGATTTTCGGCTGGGCCGTGGAGCACGGCGTTACTTCCAATTCGGTGCTCTATGTCAAAGACGGCAGCACCGTGGGTATAGGAACCGGGGAACAGGACCGGGTCGGGGTGGCTGAGATCGCCGTCCACAAGGCCTACATCAAGTATGGCGACCAGCTCTGTTTCGACCGCTACAACATCTCCTACGCCGATCTCGAGATGGCCATTGGTAGAGGCGAGAGGCCATCCTCGGAGAAAGAGGAAATCGACGCTCAGGTGGGTGATGACCGTGCCGGTCTGCCCGGTTCGGTGATGATCTCAGATGCCTTTTTCCCCTTCAGGGACGGCGCCGATGTGGGTATCGAGCAGGGCGTAGGGGCTATTCTGCAGGCCGGCGGGTCGATGCGCGATTTCGAGACCATCGAAGCCTGCAACGCGGCCGAGCCCAAGGTAGCCATGAAGTTTACCGGGCAGCGCTCTTTCAAGCACTAAACTGGTGCTCGTTGCGATAACAGATGGACAAACCCAAGTCAAAAAAAGGAATGGCCCGACTGGTCGCCGCCCTGCGCTATTCCCTGCAGGGGATCGTTGCCTGCTACCGCAACGAGGAGGCCTTCAGGCAGGAAGTAATTGTTTTTGGAGTGCTGCTGGTGGTGATTATCCTGATGCCGGTGTCAGGGATGATCAAGCTTATGTTGTTCAGCATCAACAGCCTGGTGCTTATCGTCGAGTTGTTGAACTCGGCGGTGGAAGCAATCGTTGACCGGGTGTCTCCAGAGTATGACGAGCTTGCCGGCCGAGCAAAGGACATGGGCAGTGCGGCGGTGTTGCTGAGTTTGATCGCCGCTGCGGCGGTCTGGGCCTATGCGTTGTATCAAGTTATCTGAA
>JABDQA010000073.1 GCA_013042475.1 Desulfofustis sp. | reverse complement strand
TTCCTGCTGATGAACGAGATGTTCAAGTCCTACAATGCCTTTGTGCTGCTGGCCGTACCGTTTTTCCTGATGGCCGCCAACATCATGAACTCCGCCGGTATTACCGACAGGCTGGTAAAGCTGGCCCGGGCATTGGTCGGTCACCTGCCGGGCGGGCTTGGCCATATCAACGTGGTGGTTTCCATGCTGTTTGCCGGGATCTCCGGTTCGTCCACCGCCGATGCAGCGGGCATCGGCTCACTACTGATCCCGCAGATGAAGAAACAGGGGTTCTCCCCGACCTTTTCAGTGGCGGTAACCGCCTGCTCATCGGTTATGGGGGTTATCATCCCGCCATCCATCCTGATGGTCGTCTGGGGTGGGCTGATGACGGTATCGATCGGTGGACTGTTCCTGGCTGGCGTCATACCGGGCATGCTGGTGGCCTTGTCTCAGATGCTCACCGTCTACGTCTACGCCAAGATCTACAATTATCCGATTTATTCACGGTCAACTTTTAAAGAGGCCGTGATAGCGATCCTCCAGGCCACCCTGCCGATGATGACCCCGATGATCATCGTCGGCGGCATTGTTGCCGGCTTCTTTACTCCAACCGAGGCCTCGGTTATTGCGGTGCTCTATTCTTTCATTTTGGGCCTGGTCATCTACCGATCTATTACGATTATAAAAGTTCCTAAGATCCTCTACGAATCTGCGCGATTCGCAGCGATCTCTTTGTTTTGCGTCGGAACTGCCTCGGCTTTCGGCTGGCTGCTTGCCTACTACAAGATACCGCTGGCTCTGGTGGATTATCTCAAGCAGTTCGGCGTCGGACCGATCTCCACCGGCCTACTGGTGGCCTGCGCCTTTTTGTTCATCGGCATGTTTATCGATGCGATTCCGGCCATTATCATCCTCGGTACGGTGCTCTGGCCCATGGCCGAATTTGCCGGCCTCCATCCGATACATTTTGCCATCATCGGGGTAATTTCCCTGGCCTTTGGGCTGGTGACCCCACCATATGGGCTCTGCCTGCTGATCAGCTGTGCAATCGGCGAGGTTGAGCTGAAAAAGGCAATGAAGGATGTGGCAATTATCTTAATGCCGATGCTCGGAGTGCTGCTGATCGTGATTCTCTTTCCGGATCTGATCCTCTTTCTGCCGCGCTTGCTGATGCCCAAGTTCGTCAACTAAGCACTAATTTATACTCGGCTTACCCGCGGTTGATTCGGCCTGATAGCCGGTTTTAAAACTCACATCAATGGAGTGATCATGATACAAGACCTCTTCGATCTGAATGGCAAAGTAGCTCTGGTTACCGGTGGATCCAAGGGAATCGGTATGGCCATGGCTCACGGCCTGGCCAGGGCCGGTGCCGATATTGTCATCAATAGTCGCAGCCAAGAAGAAATGGATGCGGCGATGGACTACATCCTTGGCGGGACTGGACGTCGGGGACACTCGGTTGTCGCCGATCTTTTCAATCGCGACGATACCGTGAGGCTGGCTCGAGAAGCGCTGAATACCATGGGCCGGGTCGATATCATCGTCAACAATGCAGGCACCAATATTGTCAACCCGGTGGACAGGATTGTCGACGAGGACTGGGACCGTCTGCTTGAACTCAACTTGACGGCTCCGATGATCCTGGTCAGAGAGCTTGCCGGCCAGATGAAAGAGCGTAAATGGGGACGAATCGTCAATATAAGCTCTATTTTTGGTCTCTGCGCCAAAGAAGAGCGTGGTTCCTATTCGGCGACCAAATCGGGATTGATCGGCATCACCCGGACTATGGCCCAGGAGTTGGCGCCCTGGAACATCACCGCCAATGCAATCGCACCCGGTCCGATCTCGACCCCTCTCACAGACAGGCTGGTGCAGGGAGAACTGCGCGCCTATTTCGATTCGATGATGCCGCTTGGCAGGTGGGGGAAGCCTGAGGATCTGGTTGGGCCGGTGCTGCTGCTCGCCAGTGATGCGGGAAGTTTTATCACGGGTACCACCCTGACGGTGGACGGCGGCTGGATGACACGTTGACATCGACAAAACGGAGGACTTCCATGAAAGTACTGGTTCTTGGCGGTACCGGCGTCATCAGCCGGGAAATAGTGAAGCTGCTGATCGCCGAGCAGCATGAGGTAACGCTCTACAACCGAGGCAGCCGTGACCTGCAGTTTACCGATGGGATCAGATTGATGAGCGGTAATCGGCTGGCGAGGAATAAATTCGAGTCGGCTATGCAGAACGAACGGTTCGATGCGGTGATCGATATGATCTGCTTCAACGAGGCGGACGCCCGTTCCACCGTTGCAGCGTTTGCAGATTCAGGGGCGCATATCGTCATCTGTTCAAGCGTCGCTGTGTATAAACGGCCCTATAAGAGCGTACCGACGGTGGAATCGGCGGAGGAATTATTCGACGATCCGACCTTTCCCTACGCCTTTGACAAAGCCGAGGTGGAGCGCTACCTGAACAGGGTGATCGCAGAGCGTAAGCTGCCTCTAAGTATGATCCGCCCGTCGCTCACCTTTGGCCCCGGGGCCGCGAACATGGGCGTGTTGCGGCAGAATTACGGCATCATCGATAGAATTAGAAAAGGCAAGCCGCTGGTCATGTTCGGCGACGGTTCCACGGTGTTCAGTTTCACCTTCACCGCGGATCTGGCCAAGGCGTTCGTCGGCATACTCGGCGACGAAAAGACTTTCGGCGAGGCGTACCATGTCTGCAGCGAGGAGCGCAGCCGCTGGGAGGACCTGTACCTTGCCTTCGGCAGGGTCCTCGAATCGGAGGTCGAAATCGTCCATATACCATCCGAGCTCTTGGCGGCCGCAAACCCTGACCTTTTCAGCCACCTTTATTTCGAGAAGACCTATCCGGGATTGTTCGACAACTCCAAAATACGCGGCGTACTGCCCGATTTCAGGTGCGAGATCGATCTTAATGAAGGAGTCAGAATGATGGTCGAATGGTTCGAGAAAGAAGCGAATCAGGTTGACCAGGAAAAAGATGCACTGGAGGATAGACTGGTAGAACTGCATGCAGGCTGGAAAACCCAGATGAAGGAGCTTGTTAAATAAAGAAAATAAATTTAAGAGGAAAGGGGGACACGATGACAGGCAGGTATCCGCAACTTACTGCACCACCGGGAAGCTGCGACACCCACATACATTTCTACAACGATGCCTATCCCACAGCTCCAACTGCACTGATGACACCGCCCAACGCCTTGGTTGAAGATTATAAAATGGTGCAGAAACGGCTGGGCCTGGATCGGGTTGTGGTCGTCCAGCCGACCACCTACGGCACTGACAATCGCTGTCAGCTGGATGCCATGAAGACCTTCGGAGCCAATGCCCGAGGTGTCGTCGTTCCCGATCCGTCGATAACCGAGGCTGAGTTGCAGGATCTAACTGATGCCGGGGTCTGTGGGGCCAGATTTCATATGCTTCCCGGCGGAGCCTTGGACTGGGATGTACTCGAAGCGATGGCCGCCCGGGTCCACAACTTTGGCTGGCATGTACAGCTGCAGATGAACGGTAGAGAGTTTCCCGAGCGGGAGGCGTTGCTCAAGAGATTACCCTGCGACCTGGTTGTTGATCACGTCGGTCGCTTCATGGGCCCGGTACCTGTCAGTGATTCAGCCTTCAAGACATTGTTGGGGTTTCTCGAGCGCGGACGCTGTTGGGTGAAATTATCGGCACCATACGAATCCTCGGAGAACGGGCCGCCAGGGTGGGAGGATGTGCGTGCGGAAGCGAGAGAGCTGGCAAAGTCAACTCCTGAGCGGATGCTCTGGGCCAGTAACTGGCCTCATCCGGGACAGGCGCACCCGCCCGACGAGGCCGAACTGCTCGATTTACTGTTGAACTGGGTGGATGATGCGGCAACCCGCACGAAAATTTTACGGGATAACCCCGCCGAGCTTTATCGATTCTAGGTAAAACACTGCAGCGGGGATCCCCTGCTACAGATAAAATAAACAGGATTTTTTTGGGGGTATCCAATGGATGCCTCGATCATGCGAATAGTTGAGCAGGATAAAGTAGGAGTTGCTTTATGAAAGTATTTCTCTCACACAACCCCGAAGATCTTGATGTCTATTTCAAGAAGGCGTACAAGGCTCTCGCCGGAATGGCAGAAGTCGTTCGCAACCCTAAAGAGAGAGATCTCGCTTCGGAAGAGGTGATTGAGGTGGCAGCCGGCTGCCAGGTAGTGGTCTGTCACCGGTCCACCCATGGCAAGAAGGAGCTTTTTGATTCATTGGCAGAGATGGCCGTTTTTATCCGTCCCCAGGTGGATATCAGCGACGTGGATGTGGCGGCGGCCGACGCCAATGGGGTGCTCGTTCTCAATTCCGTTCCGGCCTTCATCCCTGCAACCGCCGAGATGGCATTGGCTTTGATGCTCGACCTGGCCAGGGATGTGACCGCATCCACCATGGAATTTAAAGCAGGGCGGATGCCGCCTTCGAATATGGGGCGGCAGTTAAACGGCAGTACCGCCGGGATAATCGGTTATGGTGCAATAGGCAGTTATCTGGCTCAGAAGCTCAAAGCATTGGGCATGAGGGTAGTGGTCAATGACCCATATGTGAACTGTACGGATGATGAAATCGAGCAGGTTGGACTTGACACTTTGCTCGAACAGTCCGATTTTGTGGTGCCGCTGGCGGTGGCCACCGCCGAAACTGAGAATCTTATCAATCGTGACACGCTTGCCCTGATGAAGCCGGATGCTTATTTCGTCAATGTTTCTCGCGGTAATCTCGTGGACGAAGCAGCACTGGCCGAGGCTTACCGCGAAGGTCTTATTGGTAAGATCGCCATGGATGTGGGCCGCGGTCCGGACCAGCGGCCATCACCTCAGATGGCTGAGATGGAGGGCGTGGTCGCGACTCCGCACTTGGGCGGGCTCACTGTTCAGAATGCCGAAGCCCAGGCGTGGAGTGCGGTTGAGCAAGTGGAAGCTATTTTGAAAGGCGTTATACCGCCCCGCGCTGTGAACCCGCAAAGTGATGCCCGACTCAAGAAACTGTGGTTGGAATTCAGCCGAGGTTGAAGATTCAGGGCGTCGTGCCGTGGTGTTGTTTTGCTCTGAGGAAATCGAAGTCGCAGCCATGCTCTGCCTGGTTTACCCGTTCGTGATAGAGCCGCAGATAACCGCGCAACTCTCTGGGATTGACGGGAGCTTTCAACGAGTTTCGGCGTCGTTTTAGCTCCGACTCATCAACATGCAGGGTCAACTTGCGACTGGGCACATCCAAACTGATAATATCGCCGTTTTCGACCAGGGCCAGCGGCCCGCCCCTTGCTGACTCGGGAGTGGCGTGCAGGACGATGGTGCCGAAGGCGGTACCGCTCATTCGGCCGTCGGAAATCCTTACCATGTCTTTAACCCCGCGTTGCGCCAGTTTCTTTGGGATGGGTATGTAGCCAGCCTCAGGCATCCCCGGGGCTCCGCACGGACCGCAATTTTTCATAACCAATATATCTGTGTCATCTACATCAAGATCCGGATCGTCTATCCGTTCTGCCATATCTTCAATTGATTCAAATACGACGGCTTTACCCGAATGGACCATCAACTCCGGCGTACCCGCCGATTGCTTTATAATCGCCCCGGTACCGGCCAGGTTTCCGCCGAGCACGGCGATGGAGCCTCCACGGTGAATTGGTTGGTCCATCGTCCTGACCACGTCCTGACTGAATAGTTCTGGAAGCTTGTCAATCTCTTCCCCAAGGGTACGCCCGGTGACGGTAATGCAGTTAAGGTGCAGAAGCGGTTTGAGCTCTCTGAAAATCTGTGTAAGCCCGCCGGCCCGGTGCAGATCATCCATGTAATAGCTGCCCGAGGG
>JABDQA010000072.1 GCA_013042475.1 Desulfofustis sp. | reverse complement strand
CTCGCCGGCAAGGAAAAAGATAAGTAAAACAAATGAGTAAAAGACGATAGTTTGAAAACTTGAAACCTCTCCAATTGTTCTGATCATCTGTCTGTTTAAGTAGTGTGATCTGGTTTGTTTATAGCTTTAAATATTTGTGTCATATTTTTGTTAATTTAAAACACTTTTTGATCATTATATAGGTAAAACATCTAATTCATATTCCGATTTATATATAATTGCCGTTATTTACTTGTTGGGTGGTTAATCTCTGTGCTATAGTTTATTTCTAAAGTTAGCGTGTCTGTTTTTTGACATTACCACATCTAGAAAGACCCTTGTCGATTATCCCGGTATTTTAAAACCATGAGCCAGTCCATCAATATTCTTATTGCGTTGGCCGACCAGTCTGATGGCGACGCGCTCGTCGAAACTATCGCCAACCGCTTTCCAGATATAATTCAAAAACGGGTTGACGCTGAGGCGGTGATCGTCGAACTGCGCCGCGCACCCTGTGCAATTCTATTGCTGGACAGCAGGATTAAATCGGGTTATCCACTCAGTCAGTTACTGAAAGAAATCAGTGCAGAGTCCAAAAATCTGGCTATCATCCTTTTAGTTGACAACCAACCCCAAGGACACCTGCATGCGGATTTGAGCGGTAGACCTTTCTTCCAGCTCACGTTTCCCGTTCAACCTGCCGAGCTTAATTTCTGCGTCAACCATTGTCTTACTCTGCTCAACGGTAGAAACCAACCTCCCAACTCAAAACCTAAAACATCTTCTATTTCAGGCTTCATCGGCAAAAGTCGAGCGATGAAGGATTTGTTCGAGATAATAAGACGGGTGGCTGAAGATGACTACTCAACTGTTTTGATAAGAGGTGAATCAGGCACGGGAAAAGAGCTTGTGGCCAAGGCCATTCATCAGAAAAGCGGTCGACGCAAACACAATTTCGTCCCGGTAAACTGCGCCGCAATCCCAGATGAATTATTGGAAAGCGAGCTTTTTGGACATCTTAAAGGTTCATTCACCGGGGCAGGTCAGAACAAAACGGGAAGGATTCAATATGCCGACAACGGCACCCTGTTTCTCGATGAAATTGGTGATATGAAACCCAACCTCCAGGCCAAATTGCTGAGAGTAATTCAGGAACGAGAGTTCGAGCCGGTGGGTTCTCTCAGGGCAACACCGATAAATACCAGAATTGTAGCAGCTACCCATTGTGACCTGGAAGAACTTGTGAAAGAAGGTCGCTTCCGTGAGGATCTCTATTATCGTTTAAGTGTAATTCCCCTCGAGGTTCCGCCACTGAGGTCTCGATCAGAGGATATTCCGCTACTGCTCAGTGAGTTTATAAAACGCCACACTGTCGATAGAGGCAGGGATAAGATCGTCTTTTCATCCGAATCCATGGAAATCCTCAGTCAGCACTCATGGTGTGGCAATGTCAGGGAGCTTGAAAATCTAGTTCAGCACATGGCAATTCTCTATAGCGGAAAAAGGATTTACCCTCATCACCTGCCAGTAAAATTCACCGTCCATCGGGAGACTGGTGTAGAGCTGCAGGTCAGCCAAAATCCGCCAGTCTACCGTTCAGAAAACGATATCAGTGCAGAGCGGGCGGCTCTATTCTCCCTGTCCACTCCACCCACCCCGTCTGTCGATTTTCAAAACGGTCCGATCGATTTCAACGATTTGATCAATGAATTCGAAACAGATCTGATCATCAAAGCCCTGAAGTTCACTTCCGGAAACAAGAAAGAGGCTTCCCGGATGCTGTGCCTGAAGCGCACCACCCTTCTTGAAAAAATAAAAAAGAAAGAAATTGACGGAAGGTGGGACGAATGACCTGATCCCCCAGGGAGTTCTCAGACACTCAGCGGTTCTTTACCTCTGAGCTTACGCAGCAATTCATCGCTCTCCACCGGGAGCATAATTATATCGTCCACGCCATAGCGCAACGCTTTCATCACATCGGTTTGGGTCCATAGTGAGGCGGCCACAAGCAGGGGGACTGATGATGTCGACTTAATTTTGATCACTACTCCAAGCCCGATCTCGTCAAGTCTTTCCTGCACGAGAAGAACAGCAAGATACGAATCCATGTCGGCTGTGCTGAACTCATCGGCCAGTGAGATACTCTCTGCTTTTATTCCAGTTTCTTTAAAGGAGTTTAAAATTTCAGGCCCGTAAGCTGGTGAATCCTCAATTAGCAGAATCACATCTGCATGATGAGATAGCTCCGTCAGGCTGGTAGTGTTCGACGCGTCAATGATTGGCTTTTCATCAATCACTTCCTGTCCATGGCTCACAATGCTTTCCAGCGAACGATCAGGCTCAACTGTTTTGAGAGTCTCATACAATTCGATTGGAAGCAGAATATGCATGGTGCCGCACGCAATGGTGTCGGCTACAATTTCAAGCAATGTCAGCATAAAAGTCTGTTCTTTGTCGTCTATCCGATCAACCGATTCAGTTTTTAAATCGATTTCCTCTATATCGGTGTCCTTCTGCATGAAAAGATCATCTTCTGACAAATCATTACAGACCAGATCGATCACATCCATAAAAATTGAACAGACTTCTTGGTATCCATCCTGACAATCAGCATTGAAACCTCCCGCCAGAGAGCCGGGTATCGTTAGACCGGGAGTTCCCTCGGTCAGCAGCAGACCGAGCTTCATTGCATCACTGGTTGTGGTGATCAGCCAGCCGTGATTCTGACCAGGGCCTGAAATAGTGATGCGGCTGCGCAGCTGGGGACTGGTATCGGTCCCTCTGATTAACTCAAAAAGTGGGCCGGAAAAGCTGCCTTTTACTCTTACTTGAACAGTGATGCCCAGCACATTTGACAATTCTTTCTGCAGTGCCGGTCTCAGATGGGGAAGAAGCGGATCATTCTCGTTTTCAATAATGGTTAGTGGAGTTTCGCCTAAAACAAGTCCGGCCTGTTCATGATTTTGGATATCAGACGTAACCGAATTTGTGACAACTTGCTGACCTGTGTGTTTTTTAAAAGGCTCACTGCAGACAAGAACGAAAGCAGGCAGCAACAGCGACAAGGTGTTTGTAGTGACGCCGGCCAGGGTCATCGTACCGCTCACCTGGTAGTATGTCTGATCCGTAGACAGGTGACTGAGAATTTCGGCCACTTCTTTTCTGCCCTCGGTAAATCTCTGGCTCTGGCAGGTAATAGTTGAAATAAAGTTTGAACTGCGTTGAAAAGTATCTAAAAAAGCAACTACAAGACATTTGGCTATATCATCAAAGGCGTAGCTTAGTTCCTCCTCATCAGCATAGTTGCCCTCACAGATTATATCGTTGAGTTCGGTCGATGGCAGCATGAGCATTTTGCCGGCCAGACGAACGGCACAGTCTTCCGCAACTACAAGACACCCCTCTCCCTCGTATCGTCCTCTCAACTGCAAACCGATGATACTGTTGCTGCCGTCTTGATTCTCCAGAAAACCCTGCTTCTTTGTCAAGGAGGCCGACACTAATGAGAGCTCCAGATCAGTGCCGATCAGCGCACCGACCTCTTTCTCTATCTGCGCAAACGCTGCCATGCTGAGTCGTTCTATGGTGCTTTGCATTTTAGTTTCAGCTCTCTGCTAATCTGAGGATTGTACACAGGGTTTCGGATCATCTAGGTTGATAACCATCTATAGCACTGGTAAAAATAATGTTCAATCCCGAGAGATTATAGAGGTATAATTACCCAGGTGACGAAAGAAACTGTCTGTATAGATGATGCGTCGCGATTTTGACACCGGGCCAATAATGTTTTCCAGCCTAGAATGGCAACTGTCTAGAAATACTTGATCAATTTTCAATTCTGATTGGAACAATAATTGCAAAATGAGTTTAAATATTCGTGATATATAGCTGATGAGATCGCTAATTTTGACATTGCTTTTTTTTATCGTTTCAATAAGTGAAGGGTCAGGTGCGCAGCTTACCAGGATTTCAACATCTGAGTCAGCCACCTCGACTCAAATCTATGCTCATTTTGATGAGCTGCCGCTTTACCAGGAGCGGCTTTCAGACCGGCGTCTTGATCTTACCCTCATAGACACGCGTGCAATGGAATTCCTGGTTCAGCCGGAACCCGATGATGTCATAATCAAGACACTTGTTGTTCAGCAGCAAGAAGATACCAGATTATCAATATTTTTCCGTTACGCCCCCCAGGGCCTTTCCATTTCCAGCACTTCTGATAGTACCCTTATTATCGATCTGATACCCGGAAATCGGTTTACCGGAAGCTTCCGTGAGCTTGGATCGAGTCTCGGCCTGATGGTGCCTGTGGAGCAGAGGCAGGAAACCCTGATCAGCCCGCTTGCATTCACGCCATATAAAAATAACTGGCGCTCTTTTTTTGCCGATTTTGAAGACACTCCGATCCTCACCCCTGATCCTGCACCACTATTTCCGCCTTTTCCCCTGACGTCCCTCCTCTCTTCAGGTGAAGCCCCAATTTTGCCGATCATCGAAGAATTAGACAAACAAAATATGTTCGAGTCGCTGCGGCGGATCCAGAAGCAGCTTAAATCGATAAACAAAGAAGAAGAGAGGAAATATTACGCCATAACCCACGCCGATATTTTGTTCAGGCTGGGTAGCGTTGAAGCCGCACTCACTCAATACAAACTCCTCGCCGATACCTATGGATATGACGACGCGGGGAATCTTGCTGTCTATGCTGCGGCGCTCATCGAAATAGGCACACACAAATTTCACCTCGCCCAGGTCAGGCTCACAAAACTGCTTGATCGATTACCGGCGCGCCATCTTCTCATCCCCCTTGTAAGGTTTGCTATTGCTGAGACTCATTTGGCTACGGGACAATACGAGCAGATGAACCAGCTTCTTGACCTTGGAGACTTTCCGCCATCACTGCACGAGTCGGTCGAATTGCGTAGAGCTGATCATGCCTATGGGACCGGACGTTTTGACGAGGCCTTTGCCACCTACGACAAGTTCTACGGCTCAGAAGTCATGGCAGCTAAGCCCCTCAGCATCAACCACTACTGCTCCATGATTTTCAACCGGCAGGCTTATGATAAAAGTAGACGCTGCTATCTTGACCTGGCCTCTATGCTCAATGAGTTCAATACAGCTGGATCTGCACACTATCTGGCCACCCTGGCAGAACTGAAAGCAGAAAAATTATCAGTCAACCCTGAGATTCAGTTTGGTACGATAATTGAACGTTTCCCCGGGACCGAGGCAGCGCTGCTGGCTGAGATGAAACAGGCCGATATCTGTGCGCTGAGACAAGATGAGTGTGCAGAAAATGCAAGCCAGTGGTTTCGCCGAATCGCCGGTAGAGCTGCGTCCAGGGCTGTCGCTGAGTCGGCTACTTTCAAAGAAGCACTCGTCCTTTTCCTTGAAGGACAACCATCCATAAGCATCGAATTGTTACAGAAGATGCTCAGAACCTATCAGAGCGGCGAGTTGCAAGATCAAGCCCAAGCCTTGCTTATTCAGCTCATTCCCAGTGAAATTGAACGTCTCCTGGATGCAGGGCTGGACATCGAAGCCATCGCCCTGGCTCAACAGAATCGTGCCCTTTTCGAGAAGGGCTGGCTCGATGACGCCCTTTTATTTGATATCGGTCTGGCGTTTGAGAGGCTGGCCATGCATCCAGAAGCCCTGCAGCTATTTCTTTATCTGAAAAACGGATCCACCGGTCTCTACGGGGAAGACCTACTCTTTGCCACAATTCGGACCGCCCATGCCCTTGGTGCTCACCACCTGGTTGAGGACTTGGCCTCTGAATACACCTATAGATACCCGGAAGGAGTGCATGAACTTGATGTTCTCTACTTCAGGCTTGACTGCATGTATGCAGTGGGTCAGATAGATGAAGCCTTGCTGCTGTTACCCGTCCCCCTGCCGCAGCGCTTAGATTTTCGGTTTCTTGGTGCAACACTGAATTTTCAGAAAAGGCGGTACCAGAGTGCCGCCGACATACTCCTCCCAGTGTATCAATTACAAAGAAAAGAGTTCTCATCCGACACCATTTATATACTTGCTGAAAGCCTCTATGAACTGGGGGAATTCACTAAAAGCGAGGAGCTCTTCGTTCTGCTCGCTGAAACGGAGAAATATCGCCGGACTGCACGTCACCGGATCGTACTAATTTCCGGCTGGCACGGAAAACAACATATTTCAGAACTAAATAGATTATTTCTTGCCGAAAAAACTGACAGTGATCCATGGCACAGATTCGCAGTACAGGATTCACGGTATCGTCAACTGATTTCAAATCTGTAAAGAGACTGAAACAGTGCAGACAGGAAACTGCAAGCTTATATTATCTGAGTAACTACTAAACATTGTATTCATGGCTGATGAACAACGACACCCATCCCTGCTCTCAAATTTGAAAGAGCGGTTTATGCAGTGGACAACAAAGAGAAAGGCACTGTTCGGTGGACTGCTGATCATTGTAGCACTGGCGTTATTGATCGTCCTCCATACCTTGATTGACGATGATGAATACCGGCTGCTTTATGCCAACTTGATCACTGAAGATTATTTAGCCATCAGCAATTTTCTTAAACTCAGTGATATTAACTTTAAAGAAAACCCGGCACAGCGATCCATTTATATACCGGCAGACAGCGTAGACTTGACCAGACTGGAATTGGCCAAGCAGAAGCTCCCCTCTTTTAACAACGGCAATGATCTTGTGGGCAGCCAACCACTGGCAACCTTCCAATCACTGACTGGCGGAGACCCCCGGATTGTCATCCAGCACGAATTATCCCGTACCTTGTCTGCCCTGGATCAAATCCGTTCGGCACGAGTACATCTCGAGTCTGCTCCGGAAGATTCTTCACTAAACAGCATACCGGGTGCGACCGTGCTGCTCTCCCTTGCTCCGGGCCGCCCCCTGACTGCAGATCAGCTGCAAACCGTGATTCACCTGGTTGCAACGTCTGTTACAAGCCTGGAATCAAGCAATGTCAGAGTTTTTGACAGCTCAGGTAATCTTCTATCCGGTAAATCCAGATTAAGGGACGCTTTACTCTTTCCTGATTCTACCTTGTCTTACCAAACCTCAGTGGAGCGCAACCTCGAGAGAAAAGCTCAAGATCTTGTGGATGCCATGATCGGCAAAGGTCAAACTTTGATAAAAATATCAGCCTCGCTTGATTTCTCCCGCAATGAGACCACTTCTGAGAGTTATGACCCGGATGACGCAGTGGTGAAGAGCGAACAAATTGAGCGGCAACCGTTACCCGATGCCGGATCTGAAGATCTTTCTTCACAGAATGCAGGCTCTCGTTACCGATCATCGGTTACCACTTCTTCAAAGGTCGATTACGAGATAAGCAAAACGACCAGTAAAACAATCAACCCTGTCGGCGCACTCAAACAAATATCGGTTACCATTCTGGTAGCAGATGAAAAAAGGATTGGAGGCGATGGCACCGTTTCTTTTCAACCGCGCAGCGACGAAGAACTTGAAGCAATTCGATCGCTGGTTGCTGGTGTACTCTCTCTCAAACCCGAAAGAGGAGATATCATCAATTTGAGACGTATGCCAGCAGACCGTCTGAATGTGCCACAAAGCCCGGCGAAGATATCGCCGCTTTATGAAATCTTCGACCTGATTCCGGTTGGCAAAATCATCCTGATATTGTCTATATTCTTACTCTTCTACTTGCTCCTGCTCAAACCAATAATTGGGCTACTGCGCGCAGAAATGGATTTGACCGGCAGCGACAGTCCGCCCCCTGAAGAAGGCAATAGTGTAGACCATGGGCCTGATCGGCAAGAAGAAGACATTGCTGTCAAACTGAAAAATGAAGTACACAGCAACCCACTTGCGGCTGCACATATCATCAAAAGATGGATTCAGGAGGCCTGAGCGATGAGCAGCGACAGAATATCAGGTGTACAGAGAGCCGCAGTGCTGCTCATGTGTCTTGGGGAAGATACAACGGCCCGGGTATTCAATCAGCTCACCGACGAAGAAATCCAGCGCATTGCCTGGTCAATGACCGCTATTGATCATATTCCACTGTCCATGAAAAATTCTGTTCTACAGCGATTTATCGAAGACCAGCACAAATCTGAAGGCCTCTTTATCAGTGGCGATGAGTTTGCCAGAAACTCGATCATTGCATCCCACTCAAAAGAGCGCACAGAATCACTATTGAATCAGCACCTCAGCGTGGAATCGAAACCTTTGGGGATGCTGTCAGCCATTAACCCACAACTGGTGGCAGATATCATTCAGGGAGAACATCCTCAAACCATTGCCCTAATTCTCTCTACCCAGGATTCGAGCTATGCTTCAGAAGTGGTTTCATTATTGCCTGACGAAATGCAGGCAGACATCATTTACAGGATTGCCAAGCTCGAACATGTTTCTCAAGAGGTTCTCGAAACTCTTGAAGCTTACCTCCTTGAGGAGATAGGCAAGATGGGGCATGGTACACAGCAGGAAATAGCAGGGTTTGATCAGGCGGTAAAATTGTTGAGCAAAATGAAACACACCCTCAACACCACTATTCTCGGAAAGCTCGAAGAGACGGATAATGAGCTGGTTCAGAAAATCAAAAAGAAAATGTTTACCTTTGAAGCCTTGGGCGACCTCGATGACCGCATCCTGCAATCGATTCTTCGACGAATCAATAAAGATTCTCTGGCACTGGCCCTTAAAACCGCTTCCGATGAGCTGAAACAGAGGTTTTTTTCAAACATGTCACCTCGCGCCGCAGAAATGATCCGCGACGATCTCGAGGCTCTGGGCCCCATGAGGCTTTCAGATGTTGAGGCTATGCAGCAGGCCATCGTAAAAACAGCCATGAGGCTTCAGGAAGAAAGTGTTCTATCGGCTGATCATGCCAGTGACCATGTCATATCATAACCCTACAGCTCTTCATATCATCTTGGCCATCTCGCTGTTTGCCTCCCTCGGTTACCAGACATCTAGCGGTGCTGCCCAGGAATCCCCTCCCAACAGTGAATTCTCCTCCGTTGAAGAACGGCGGCTTCATGTGCGTATTATTGAAGACCAGGATAGCCTAATCGATGAAAAGAAAGCACTTGTCCTTGAGGAAGCCAGACTCGAGAAACTGAAAGCTGAAATCGATGCAAAGCTTACTGAAATAGATAGTAAACTTGCTCAAATGGAAGCTCAGAAAAAAGTTCTTGAAGCATTGTTGGAAGAGAAACAGAGAGATGAGCAGCAGCGAATCGAAAACCTCGGAAAAATCTACGAAAACATGGATCCGCTCTTGGCTGCCGAGGCTGTCTCAGATCTCGACCGGCAGGTTGCTGCCGCCATCCTGGCTTCAATGAAACCCAGATCTGCAGCTAAAATTCTGGATGGGCTGAGTCGACAGCAGGCTGCCGAAATAAGCAAATTGTTTCTCGAAATGCCAGCCCAATAACTAGTTAAAAGCAGTTTCTTTATAAGGCACTTCAAGAAGTTCATCCAGTCAGCAAAACCGAAGTTGCATTCTTCTACCAAATCACTCACACGTTCCGCCCACCATCGGTCAACAATCAGGCAAGCTTTTGTTTTAATTACCAATGAACTATGATAAAAGAGAGCAACCGCTGATCAGTTAGGAGCCTGAAATTTAGGGCGCTGGGCAAAGAGAGGGAAGTTTTGGATCTGTCAACGATTTTAGGAGTGATTGCTGCGTTTGGCTTGATGCTTGCGGCTATTCTCCACGGAAGTCCGATCACTATTTTTTTCAATATCCCTGCCCTGCTAATCGTTCTTGGCGGAACCACCGGAGTAGCTTTCATTCACTATCCGTTCAAGGATCTTCTCGAAGCATTCAAGGTCGCCCAAAAGGCGGTCTTTCACCGCGAGACCCCTATAAATGAGTACATCATCCAAATAATGGGATTTGCTAACAAGGCGAGAAAGGAAGGGATACTCGGTCTTCAGGGCGAACTGGATTCCATAGAAGACGAGTTTCTGGCCAGAAGCGTACAGATGGCAATCGACGGGCAGGAACCGACAACGCTGGGGGCCATGCTCACCACTGAAATTGACTATATCAAGCAGCGCCACCAGAAAGGAGCCAGCATCTTCATCTCCATTGGCACCTATGCACCGGCCATGGGGATGGTGGGGACCCTCATTGGTCTTGTACAAATGCTGCAGAATCTGAATGATCCGTCGCGAATCGGTCCCGCCATGGCTGTCGCCCTGCTCACCACCTTTTATGGGGCGGTGATCGCCAACGTAATCTGTTTGCCGGTTGCCGGTAAACTGCGCAATCGATCAGATTCGGAGATACTGGTTAAAACTTTGATTATAGAGGGCATGCAGTCCATTTTATCAGGAGAAAACCCTCGGATAATAGAACAGAAGCTGCACGCATATATCTCTCCGAAACTGAGGGCCACTACCTTCGAGCAATGATAAGTGCGACGCCATGTTGAAAGGTGACGACAATTTGCAACAGCCAGATGAGCGCAGGTATGGAGCCTGGGGAATTCGCTTTCCCCCCTGGCTGATCACTTACTCAGATCTCATCACCCTGCTTTTGACCTTCTTTGTTCTGCTAATGTCCATGGCCGACCTGGATCCGGTTCGGTTTAATGAAGCCTCGAATTCATTGAAGGGCGCCTTCGGAATTCGTCAGCAGCCACCGGGCACGGATGTAATTATTCCCGTCTTTCCAGCTCCTTCCGCGGAACTCGACCCTTATAGCCGTTCACTCATAAACAATTTGCAACACTCCTTGAAGCTTAGGTTTGAAAAACTCGATGGTGAGGTTTCAGCTATTGAAACTTTTACTCCCGATTCAGACACCCTGCTTGTGCGTATCCATGAAACGCTACTTTTCAGCCCTGGCAGTGCAGCTTTAAGATCAGGCTCACATGCCTTTCTTGAGACCATTGCCGAAAGCATCCGGCATCACCCAATTGATGTGCGCATCGAAGGTCACGCCGATAAGTCAGCAGTCGAGTCGAGCCAGTTTGAGAACAGCTGGGAACTCTCAACTGCTCGAGCAGTAAGCGTACTGCGTCACCTGGTTGAGCAAAAAATGTTAGGTGTCGAACGGATGTCAGCAGTCGGGTATGGGGCTGAACGACCAGTTTCGAAGGACCCAGGCGACAGTAAAAGCCACCTAAACCGACGCGTCGATATCATTCTTAAAGCTGACTTCGCATCAGGCACAACTTCTGCAAAAGAACAGAAAAGTACAATTCCTCTGTAAAAATTTTGACACCTGTCCTTGGCAAAAGACAGGATCAAAAATGGCTGCCAACAAAAAATACAATCCAGACGTTACCGGTGCAGTCCGCAACCAAGCCATAGGATTTGTGGTGGTCCTTCTCCTGGTCGCCGGTTCAATTATTGGCGGATGGCTCTATTACAGCAGCACCAGCAAAAAAAGCGTATCTGGTCCATCAGAATCAGCGCGGCCACAGGTTGACTCTGAGGTGAACATGGGGCCTATGGTTGATATACGTGAGTTTATTGTCAACATTATCAGCGATGACAACAGTCATTATCTCAGGACCTCAATGACAATAGAGTTGTCAAACCAGGCTGCATATGATGAGATCAATAAAGGCATGCCTAAAATCAGAGATGCCATTCTCATGCTGGCAAGCAGTAAAACCTTCGAGGAGCTGTACGATGTCCACGGTAAGAAGCAGCTTAAAGCAGAGCTGCTCATCGAACTCAATGAAATGCTGACAAAAGGAGAGGCCGTGGCGATATATTTTACGGATTTCGTGGTTCAATAGCCGAATTTCTTTACCGGGATATAGGATATGGAGCCAATTCTTTCAAAACAGGAAATCGCTGATCTCCTGCGTACTCTGCAAAAAGATGGAGCGGTTTATCCCGGACCAGAGCCTGCCAGAGCTCAGGAAATCATTTCAGCGCATGTCGAGATCAACCTTCTTGAGCTACCAGCAGATTCACAAAAGAAATTGGATATACCCAATTTCAATCTTATTATCGATCGGTTCCGCAGCTCATTTGGCAGATCCTTATCCCACTATCTACAGAAGAGAGTCTCCTTTGAAATTATTGATTTCCATCAGCTGCCGTTCAGCGCTTATCTACCGGATCAAGACCCCCATAAGACCACAGGTTTACTCAGCCTGAAACCTCTGAGCAGCGGCTGCCTGCTGAACTATGACTCTCATCTCTGGTTTTTAGTGCTTGAAAAATTGCTCGGTGGTTTCAGCGGTGCGGCCAGCAACCCGTCAGATCGGTCACCCACCAGACTCGAATTGAGTCTTCTCAAAGCCTCAATGGAGCTTGCCTGCCGGGCCATAGAACAAGCTTTTATCCCTATATTGCAAGTCCGCAGCAGGGTGATCGATACTGCAAGTGAAGAGCGTGTGCATTCCTTTGCATCATCAGATGCGTTAATGGCAATTTATCGGTTTCAGGCTGTAATCGAGGAGGACGCCGGTGTACTCGAACTAGTATTTCCCATTGATTCGCTCGTACCCCACCGCTCTTCACTTGAAAAACTCACCCAACTGCAAAAATTTGAAAACAAGAACTGGCCGGAAAACATCAGGAAAGGTCTTACCGCCACGCCAGTAACGGTTATAGCACAAACTTGTTCAATAGACCTCAGCATTCAACAGATATTGGATCTCAGCGTAGGCGACATACTGCCCATACCGCATGATCCTGACAGTTCCGTTGAAATCCTTGTGGAAGGAGTTCCCAAATTCTCAGGCCTTCCCGGACAACAGAATCACAACAAAAATGTAAAAATATTAAATGCATACCAGTAGTTGAGGAACTGACACCATGAATCCGACCGATACCCCACAAAAAAATCCCCGTCCCGACCCGGAAGAATTGAGAGATCTCCTCGAAGAGAGCTTTGATGACCCGGCAACGCCAGGTGAGATGTCCGCGCCCGAAGATGCTTCTCAAAGTCGAGGACTCCAGTTTTTATACGATGTCCCTCTTCAGATCTCGGTAGAGGTCGGGCGTTGTAAACTGCTTCTCAAGGATCTTCTAGAAATGGGAACTGGCCAGATTATCGAGCTCGATAAATCTGCCGATGAGCCGCTTGATCTTTATGTAAATTCCAGATTGATCGCCAAAGGAAAACCGGTGCTGGTCGGAGATAAATTTGGTATCAAGCTGACTGAAGTTATCAGTGCCAGCGACCGAATTGAGAAACTAGGTTGATCCCCGTCTCTTTTACTTTAAAATGGAGCCCTGAGTTACCAGCCTAACAACTATTTCAATATGTTAATTCAACACGTGTTGATCAGACGTGATGAGAGAAGCCGACCATCAAGACAACTAAAAAGATGACAACTGGTCACCCAAATCTGACCACCAAAGTTATTTCGGTAACCAGTGGAAAAGGCGGCGTCGGGAAGACTGCTGTGGTTTCCAACATTGGTATCTGTCTCGCCAGAGCGGGAAGCAAAGTGCTTATTCTCGATGCCGATCTTGGTCTGGCAAATATAGACGTAGTATTTGGACTCACCCCAGCCTACAATCTAAATCATTTTTTCTCAGGTGAAGCAGACCTGGAATCCATCATGGTAAAAGGCCCATATGACATTCACATTTTACCCGCGGGTTCAGGTTTGCAGTCTTTTATCCAGCTCGAAAGCGACCAAAAGCTTAAATTACTCGACGGTCTCGATTCTCTGAAAATTAATTTTGACTACCTGCTTATTGATACCGAAGCAGGAATTTCGGAAAACGTAACCTATTTCAATACCGCCGCCCAGGAGATCATTCTGGTGACGACACCGGATCCAACGGCAATCACCGACGTATATGCCCTTATGAAACTGCTTTCAACCAGGTATCATGAAAAGCATTTTAATCTCGTGGTAAATTTGGTCGCACACGAGGATGAAGCCCTGGATGTATATCGAAAATTAAGCATCGTATCGAATCGCTATCTTGATTTCTCTATTGACTATTTGGGCTCCATACCCACTGACCAGCAGATGACTGAAGCCATAAGAAAGCAGCAAGCTATTGTAGAACTGTTTCCAAACTCCAGCTCGGCTGCTTCTTTTAATGCTCTTGCGGAGCGCCTGGCAATCATGGTCACCCGACGATATCCAAAAGGCAGCGTTCAGTTTTTTTGGAAGCAGCTGGTACAAACAGATGTGAGCTGAACCGTCTGGCTTTAAGCTAAAATTACGTTATAATTACTCAATCATTGCAAAATCTCATAACCAGATGCGCTTTATGGACAACTTATCACCTTTGAGAGATATACCGGATCTCAAACCGGTTAGAATTTACCTGCCGATCAAGAACAACAATCAACGTTACCGGACTCAGGCGGTCTACAAATTGGTCTCCCCTCCGAGATTTGAACTGCGCTTTCAACCGGGAATCCTGCCTTTAGAGAACCTCGATCTTGGTAAAAATTGCCTCGTTAATGTCGATTTCGGCGGACCCAATATTTCAATGGAAGCCTCGATTGCCTTAGCAACACCCCAAGCATTGGAAATGAAAGCGGAAGAACTAATCAGTCATGCGCAAATGCGCGAATTTTTCAGGGTTGACGCCGTTACTGAGGTGATATCCAAATCATTTCAACCTGAATTTTTTGACAGCCAGGGTCGCGCCTGGTCAATCAGAGGTAAGACTATCGACATAAGTGGAAATGGTATTCTTGCCAGTTTTTCCGAAAACCCCCCAGAAGATGATCTCGTCCGTTTGGAGATTTCCCTTCCCGAGCGTAATTCTCAAATTATCAAGTTGCTGGCCCGAACGGTAAGGAGCCACCAGATTGATGAGAACCAATGGGAGACCGCCTATCATTTCCAGGATATTTCCTCGGAAGACAGAGACCGAATCATGGGCTGCTGTTTTGAAATTCAACGCCGCTTGCTTCGACTCAAGGTGGATGTGACAAATTAAACGGTGACATTTCTTCTTGTTCGGTTCTCATCTATGCGCCATGTCTATCCGTAATATCGAAAACTCTGCTCAATTCATCGGGACTATTATACTTTCGGCTCTCTACTTGAGGCCCTATGTCGCTTTTCTGTTTATTCTGCCCCTTCTGGCGGTGTCCTGCAATTCTCCAACCACTCCAGAAGAAATAGCCACGCAGTTCATCAGAGAGAGCGAGGAAGCATTTGAGGAGCGCGACATCCTTGGGCTGAAGAAACTCATTTCCCCCCAATACCGGGATTCTCAGAACAGAACGGCAGGCGATGTCGTCTCCATTGCGGCAGCGTACATACGGAGCTCGAAGTCAATTTATCTGTTTACAGATCTCGATTCGGCCGTTAACGCTGAAGAACATATCCAGGCAAAAGTACTTGGTGCCTTTACCGCGCGGCCCATCTCAGATCGATCAATACTCGGACGGATCCAGGCAGATATCTACTGGTTCGACATAACTCTTGCGCAAGAAAACGATGGTTGGAAACTGGTCGAAGCCCAGTGGAAGCAGGCGGTGGTTGATGATTTTTTCAGAAACGGGAACCCAAATGGCGTAAGCGATGATTGAGCAATCAGACGCTCATTGAGAAATGCGGGACCTTTACGCCGGGCAACCTTAGTTGAATTAGGCAGCGCAATAAAGGCTGTATCGGCCGGTCTGTATTGATATAAACTTGTCTGAAGTAAAATCCGACTCGCCCACAGGGTGGGATTTTTCCCATCAACGCCCGGCTAGAGTTGTTTGCCCCCTGTACGGAGCTCTTCGTTATAGGCTTTCTGCCCGGATGACACTCCCGAGAACATCGATTTTTCCAGGTAAATCATAATGTAGAGTACGCCAACAAAGAGGATGATCAGGGCGCTGACCTTAAATAGCTCTTTGGGCTTTTTCACTGCGGCGATGACGATTACAAGAACCAGTATGCCGGCAGCAATGTAATTGGTAGTAAAAAAAGTATATATATTAAACAGGAACTGCTCGATAGCCTGCATTGAAGCTCTCCTTATCTGAAAGCCTTTTCCATCTTGACTACTAGATTATACCAGAGCTTTTGCTGATTTATAAATAATTATCTGGGAGCTTTCCAAGCTTCCCTTCTGCTCATGTGCGCTAAAAACCCTTTTAAAAAAAAATTCTTCCCTGTCCAATCGCTAACCATCTGAGATTTATTCCCAATTCTGATGAGGGTAAAAAAGTACAAAATTTTGTCTCTTGACTAGCTGGAAAACACCTTTATAGTGGTCCTAACCAGGCTCTGTAGCACTAATTTTCAGTTCTTAATTCGCTATTGATTACAGATACTTACACCGCGCGTCGAGGTCAAGCTCCATCCTGACAAGTATGGGGTTGAAATAACAAGTAAAAATAATACAGAGGGCTTTACCAGCAGATTCTGGAATAAGAAAAATTAAATGACGCTATTGGAAGGATTGCTCTGGTTGACACTAAATGTCTACCATGAGGCAAGATCAGAACCACAGATTGGGCAGGTGGCCGTTGCCCATGTCACCCTTAACCGAGCGTCAGAAACACAACTGCCTCTAAAAGAGGTCATTAATCAGCCCTATCAGTTCAGCTGGACTTTTCAGAAGGATTCCTATCTACCCGATGATCCAGATGCATTTCTGGAGTGTTTGCATTCAGTTTATCTTGCCCTGCAAACTCCTGACTTTACCAATGGGGCGACCCATTACCATCTTGATTCCATTACCCCACACTGGGCCTCAGGATTTACTTATGTAGCTCAGTTTGGCTCCCATAAGTTCTATAAGCAATAAAAAAGGGGGGCACCGCGTGCCGCGATGACCCCCTTTTTGATCTCCACCTGAGAATTTTCTTTCAGGCTTCAGCAGCCTTCTTGATCGCATCCTCCATATCCTGCAACCTGGTCTCCGACATTCTGATTGAAATGGGATAGACCAAGGTCCGGTCTAACAGGTCAGCCGAAGCCGGCAAGGCTTCGGGATCATAGACGACCCTTCTTTTGCCTCCAGGTTCGGCAAATGGCCAGCCGCTTCGTGCCTGGGTAGAACCGGCGAGTAAATGCTCCCATTTAGGATAAAAATGCCAGGTGTTCTCTGCCCAACAAATTGGTGGTGCACCATTTTCCCGCAGAACCCGCCCCACTCGTCTGCGATGATCGGAGTCTTCAAGCGTAAAAGACAAGAAGGTCGCGCTGTCACCTGCGGGATCAATGAGTTCCCTGAACCTGACCGCCGGAATATAACTGAGACATTCTTTCAGCCTGTTCTTATTGTTCCTCTGGGCTGCGATCATCGAACCCAGCTTACCCAGCTGAGCAATGCCGATCGCACCCTGCAATTCCATCATCCGATAATTAAAGCCGATGAATGAGCGCCCCTCTCCGCCACGTCCGCCAGGATTAATGGCATGATCGTGACCGTGGTCATGATATTCGGACATCTCTGTATATAGCTTCTGATCATCACTTATGATCATCCCACCCTCTCCGGTGGTTATTGTTTTGACTGAATCGAAGGAGAAGGTGCCGCATTTTCCAAAGGTGCCCAGAAATTTCCCGTTAATATGGCCGCCAGCTGCCTGTGCGGTATCCTCAAGCACAGGGATACCGGCCTGGTCACCAATATCAACTATCTCCTGGATGCGTGCTGCAGTTCCCAGCATGTGCACGGGGACAATGCACGATGTTTTATCAGTGATTTTGCGCTTTAGATCGTCGGGATCCATATTCAGCGTCTCGTCGATTTCAGTGAATACTGGAATCGCACCTACATCGAGTATCGCCTCCCAGGTAGCAACAAAAGTGAATCCCTGGGTGATGACTTCATCTCCCGGCCCAACTCCCAAAGCCTTGAGCGCGACTTTTACCGCAGCAGTGCCCGAACTCACCGCCTGGGCATAGCCAGCTCCTGTGTAAGCGGCAAATTTTTCCTCAAACTCCTTGACCTTGAATATCCCCCGACGCTGCTCGCCAAATTCGTAGCGAAACAATACCCCTGTATCGAGCACTTCGAGTATTTGCTGTTTCTCTTCATCACCAAATATTTCAAAACCAGGCATACTCCTTCCTCCTTGTCTTCTTTACCTGTCTATCTGAAATTTAGTCGAATCAATCAACGGTGAACATTACCTGTAAAGCGCCATGTTGTCGATAAGTCTTATCCGCTGATTTACCCGGATCGCACCAAGCACGCGACATTTTCCCTCGATGTCAGAAACCGCCTGTAGACTCTTTTCGTCGACGATGGATAAATACTCGAGAGTACAGGAAACACACTTTTTTATCATGACGGCGCCCTGGTTGATCAGCTCATCTGCCTTTGCCACTTGCTCTTCAAGCACCTTGTGCCTGATGTGATGCAATGCCCGATAGAGCACAAGAACCTCGGAGCGTTCAGATTCGCTCAGATAATAGTTTCGGGAACTCATCGCCAGCCCGTCAGCCTCCCTGACAATAGGAACACCGACAATCCCAATACTAAAATTCAGGTCTTCAGTCAGCTGCCTGATGATGCGCAGTTGCTGGAAATCTTTTTCCCCGAAAAACGCAAAATCAGGAAGTACAATGTTAAATAACTTCGCGACCACCGTGGCCACCCCGGTAAAATGCCCAGGCCGGTCATCAGCGCAGAGCCCGGAGGCCAACCCAGCTAACGAAACCTCTGTTTGATGACCAGGACTATATATCTCATTGGGCTGCGGGCGGAACACAAGATCGACGCCGACTTGACTGGCTTTAGCACAATCACCTTCCAAGTCTCGAGGATACACCTCAAGGTCTTCTTCCGGCCCGAATTGAGTTGGATTAACAAAAAGTGAGACAACCGTCTTATCTGTTTGTCGCACGGAAGCCCGCATAAGTTCCAGGTGGCCGTCGTGAAAATAACCCATGGTCGGCACCAGACCGATGGAACAGCCATCCCCACGCCAGCGGGAAATCGCTGCGCGCGCTTCTGCTACCGAAGTGACTATTATCACTGTTCCGCCTTGAGCCTGGCGATTTTTTCTTCAACTATCACTTTCTGCAGCGCTGCGGACGGACCGAGCTCCACCAGGTATCTTTCATACAGTTCCAGCGCCCGCTCGCGGTTTCCCTGTAATTCAAGCACCCGCGCTGAACCCAGAAAGCCGATATCTTTGTACCCTTCCAGGTCAATCAGGGATTCGTATTCGCTAATCGCAAGCAGAAAATCACCAGCTGCTTCTGCCGTTTGGGCAATTCCCACCGTCACCAGCGGCCACAAGGCTGATGAAGTGGCGAGTTCGGCCCTGACTCCAATGAATTTCTGTTGCGCCTCGCTCGTTTTTCCATTCTTCATGAGTTCCTGGGCAGCTTTGACACCTGCCCAGAGTCCAGCATCAGTCCCGCCGAAATCTTCCTCCACCTCGGCGAGTTTATCGAGCATCTGCTGTCCACTCAGTTCCTGGGCTGCAAAGAGAGCCTCAGAGCTCTTTTTGATCTGATTATCCCGGTAAGAACTATACAGAGCCCAGGCGACAACAGAGATAACCAGAATGGCGATCCCAGCTTGTACCATTTTTTTGTTTTCTTTGACAAATTTCACCGCCGCCGGCGGGAGATTGAGTTGTTCAAGTAAGCCTTCGAGATTGTTTTTATCTCTCTCGTCAACGAACTCCTTATCGAAGATATCTTCCTTCGCCATACGGATTCTCCTCAATACTCAACGGTTATTTTATTGTTTTAGAAATCAGCGAGTCATATATAGTACAAAAGCGATAAGGTGTCCATCCGTAAACCGCGCTGCTATGTGAAGTAAAGATTATGAGTATAGGATCGCTAGGCCAGGTCAAATCGGTTTCACAAATCAACGCCGAGATTCGTCATCTACTTGACAGCGAATTTCGATTTGTGCGGGTTCGGGGTGAAATATCCACTGTCAGACAGCCCTTTTCCGGCCATACCTACTTCATTCTCAAAGACCACCAATCCCAGCTACCAGCGGTGTTGTTTAAAAATCAACGGCGCTGGCTCGCAGGAGAACTGAAAGAAGGTCAACAAGTTGTCTGCGACGGTCGAATAAGTGTTTACGAACCTCGCGGCCAATACCAGCTCATAGTCGATACAATAGATTTTGACGGTACCGGCCAGTTGCGAATTCTGTTTGATCAACTCAAGCAGAAACTAAAAGAGGAGGGACTCTTCGACCAAGAACACAAAGTAGCATTGCCCCCTGAGATCAATCATGTTGTGGTGGTCACTTCACCCACCGGTGCGGCTGTACATGACTTTATTTCTGTATGTACATCGAGGCGTGCCGCTCTGTCGATACAAATTCTTCCTGTCCGTGTTCAGGGTCAGGGGGCAGCAGATGAGATCTGCAGGGCCATTGAAACGGCTCACAGCCTCTCACCCGATGTCATAGTCTTATGTCGGGGAGGAGGATCAATAGAAGACCTCTGGTCCTACAATGAAGAGATCGTTGCCAGGACCATATATGAAGCGACGATACCGCTGGTCACGGGGATTGGCCACGAGACCGATTTTACTATCGCTGACTTCTGTGCCGACCTCAGGTGCGCGACGCCCACTGCAGCAGCTGAATTGATCACTACAGATCCTTTGGCGAATGAGGAAAAGACCGCCTATTATTTCTCCCGGTTACTCCGCTCAATAACCCTGGTTCTCGATGCATACGAAGTCAGACTTAACCGGATGGCCGACATGCTGTCAACCTTCGACAAGGCCTTCAGTCACCATACTTTTGCAGTGGAACATCTCTTCACCAAACTGCACAATTCAATGGCGATGACTATCGAGCAGAAAAGGTCGCATTTCTCCAATCTGCACTCGCTTCTCCTGCACTTAGCCCCAGACACGGCAATCATTCGACATCAGGACAGGCTGACTTTTCTCAGTAAGCGTCTGCTGGAAAAAACTGATCGGTTTGTGCAAGCCAGACAGGCAAGACTCGAACAGTCTGCCGCCGTGCTCGACACGTTGAGCCCGCTCAAAACACTCGCCAGGGGATACGGCATCGTTTCCAAAAAATTACCCACATCGAATGATTCCGGCAATATCATTACCAGCACCAGTCAGGTGGCGGAAAGTGAAGAGGTGGAAGTCAAATTGCATAAGGGAGCAATGGACTGCCGCGTGGTGCGGAAGAAAACTTAAAATGCCGTCAGCCTGACGGCACCGTTTTATCATGCCTGATAAAACGTATCGGCGATATCCTTGTAGTCGCAGCGAATCTGGTTCTCGTTCAACAGCCCAAGTATCATACCAAGAGAGAAACGATTTTCTAGACTGACCATCGATCCTGCCGAGAGTTTCTCGATGACAAATCCCGACTCATGCAATAGAGCAAGCGATTCTTGATAGCGGTCGACAACGATGCCGAGTACCGAATAGTCCTCCATGTACTTGTCGGGGACACCTAATCCTTCCAGGTATTCGGCCCTCTCGTGCAAGCCTTCCGGAAGCAAAGCAATTTTGCCCATTTCCATCACCGCCTCTGACGAACCCCAGCAAACCCGCTACAACAACTCCATACCTGCAAAAAAATATGATATTTCAAACGCTGCCGTTTCCGGCGCGTCTGAACCATGCGTGGCGTTTTCACCCACAAAGGTGCCGAATTCTTTCCTCAGGGTACCATCTGCGGCTTCAGCAGGATCTGTGGCTCCCATTAAATCACGCCATTTCTTTATCGCCTGCTCGGCTTCGAGCACCATAACCAGGCAAGGGCCACTGCTCATGAAATCGGTGAGTTCGTCGAAAAAAGGCCTCTCACGGTGTACATAATAGAAGCCTTCTGCCTCTACCTTGCTCAGATAAAGCTTTTTTAGGCCGACAACCACGAACCCTTCCTGGTAGATTCTTGCCAGAATTTTCCCGGCGTTGCCGGCTGCAAACGCATCAGGTTTTATAATCGCAAATGTCCTTTCCATTGTTGTCCTCGTTAAAAGTATTTTGATGAGATAATTTGGGACGAAACCAGTAGCACTACAGAACCGGTTTGTCAAGCGCAGAGACTTTGCTTTACCTCATTAGATGGCTGTCTAAACTGAATTTAATCCTTACTTTCAACCTGGGTGGCCAGCCTGAGCAAAGCATTGACTATGGCGACGGCAACAGGAGTGCCTCCTTTGCGCCCCATGTTGGTAATAAAAGGATAGCTTTGATCGGTCAGGATTTTTTTGGATTCGACGGCGTTGACAAATCCCACCGGTACCCCCACAACCAGCGCTGGATCGATTTTACCCTCTTTGATGAGGGTCATGGCAGCGACCAATGCTGTTGGAGCATTGCCGACGGCAATTAAACCTACGTCGCTGCCGGAAAGCTTCTCCAGTGCGGTCTCCGTTCTGGTTTTACCCTCGTTCTTAGCTATCGCGGAAATGTCTGCATCATTGATATGACATTTTACCCGGCCACCAAATTGATTAATTATCTTGGCACTGATTCCGGCGGCACCCATCGAGACGTCGATATATATGTCCCTGCCGGACCGAATTGATTCCATGGCCGCCTCAATGGGACGATTCCCGAAAATCAGGCTATGGCCAAAATCAAAATCACCGGTGGCGTGGATTACCCTTCTGATCACCTGAAAACAATCGGGATCTATCTGTGAAGATTGAAGACCGGTCTGATCTTCAAACTCTTTCTCAATGATGGCAAAACTCCGTGCTTCTATTTCTGAGGGCCGGACAGATTTAATCGTGGTCATGGTCAAGGGGTGCTGTGTCCTGCGATTGATTTATGGATGTGGTCGATTACAGACGCCGAATCGCCAAAGTGCAGATGGACATAACTGCCCAGCGCGGAGCCAACACTATAGCCTTCGTGGGAATTATTATCAAGAGCGTAAAGATGCGTGTGTGTGTTGTCTATTTCACAGTTATTAGTGTCATTCTTGAGATCTGAATAGTGGAACTCGTGGCCCTTGAGCCGGTCTCCCCTGGCACCCAGAATACAATCGGTAAGCAAAGTTACCTGGCGGTAGCCTAGCTTTCTGAGCCTCTTGTTCATCACTGTGTCGAAAGGAAATATTCCTGTCATCTCGTGAACAACTCCCTCCATGTCCTGCAGGGAACGGCATAGATACATGAATCCTCCGCATTCGGCATAAATGGGCAGATTCCGCTGATGGGCTTCGATGATTTCATAGCGAATTGTCTGATTCTGACAAAGGGCTGCCCCGTAATTTTCCGGGTAGCCCCCACCAAGATAGAGCATGTCGAGTTGTTTGGGCAGGTTCTGGTCATGAATCGGACTGAAGCGGACCAGTTCAAATCCCCGTGCCTCGAAGAGCTCCAGATTTTGCGGATAATAAAAACAGAAAGCCTCGTCCTGGGCCAGCCCTAAACGCAGCGTTCTCTCTTCTTTCTTCGCAACCACCGGTTGTGCAGTCGCATCGGGAAAAGCCGTGGATTCGACAGCCTTGAGACTGTGAGAGATGATTTCGTCGATATCAAGCTGTTGCTCTACTGCGTCAATTAAAAGATCAAGCCCTGCTTCACCAAGCGGCTGCTCGTTTCCCATATGAAGGCCAAGATGGCGTTCAGCAATGTGGTGATTGTCGTCGCGGTGAAAAAAACCGACAAAATCAAGTCTACGGCTGGCGGTAACTGCGTTCTCAATCAGCTGTCGATGCCTGGGTGACCCTATGTTATTGAAGATGACCTGCCGGATGACCAGTTCCGGATCGAAAGTTTGAAAGCCATGTACCACCGCTGCTGCGCTTTCGGCTGCCGACGCGGCATCGACCACAAGCAGCACTGGCAGATCCAACTCTTTGGCCAGGGCCGCGGTACTGGCTTCTCCGCCATCGAACAGTCCCATCACTCCCTCGACCACCACCGCATCCGCTCCCCTGCTTTTTTCTGCAAAGGTGCGCCGGCAACACTCCGCTCCCATCATCCTGAGATCAAGATTGTAGGAGTCTTTAAAGGTGATTGCGCGGTGCAGGGTCGGATCTATGAAATCGGGGCCACACTTGAAGCATTGCACCTCTAACCCCCTCTTAACAAGAGCAGCAACAATACCCAGGGTAAGGGTTGTCTTTCCACTGCCGCTTTTCGCGGCTGCGATAATGAAGGCAGGTACTTTTTCTCTCATCGCAGAATATGTACCACTAAGAAATGTATAAAAGAGCAGACTGCAAAAAAGAGCAGCGAGCCGCTGAGAATGAGTTTGTTCACTCTTTTTATATCACCGGGTTCCACTCTGTTGAGTCCCTGACCGATATAATCTTTAATAGAAGTCTGACCGAAGTAACTGGACGTCCCGCCCAATTCAATGTTCAACGCCCCTGCAGCAGCCGCTTCGCTGTGGCCACTATTGGGACTGGTGCTTTTCCGCCGGTCTCTCATGTAGACACGAGCTGCTCCTCTGCCATCAAACCCAATCAGATAGGCCGCACCGATTAAGCACAATCCACTCAATCGAGCCGGAATGAAATTCACCAGGTCGTCGATACGTGCGGCACACCAGCCGAAATCCATATATTTCTCGTTCCTATAGCCATACATCGAATCCATCGTATTGACCGCTTTGTAAGTCATCGAACCGAACGCAGCTCCAATAAGCGGATTAATCAGCAAGATCATCCCGACGCTAGAGCCGATGAAGGCCCAGAACAGAGGGGCCGTAATCCCGTCAACCATATTCTCGCTGACCGACTCGACGCAAGCCCTGGTAACTTCTGGCACATCGAGTGATTCGGTGTCTCTTCCCACCATCATCGAAACAGCCTGGCGGGATCCGACAATATCGTCTGCCGTCAGATGATTGTACACACGGTTACTGTGAGCGACCAAATCGCCAGCGGCGATGCTGAAATAGCAAATCACCATGGCGCCGAAAAGCGCGGCTGTTTCACCCATCAAAAACAATAACGAAAAGAAGAGTGCCAGAGCCGCCAGCGTAGTCAGCAGAACAAAAAAAAATGCAACAGCGCCTCTGGCCCGCATCGACAGAAAGCTCAACCCCTCCCTGGTGACTCGTTCAAATAAAACACACAGACGACCGATAAACCTGACCGGATGGGGCAACAGACGAGGATCTCCCCAGACATAGTCAGCTGCGATAACGATAAACAGTTGGAAATAGAAGCTCAGCTCAGGGCTCAAGGTTCATCAATTGATAGATTTTTTCAACGTCGATGCTGGATCTGACCAACTCCGCAAGTTCGTCCAGGCTTTTATCGACGTTGTAACTGGCACCGTCCTTTCCCTTCGGGGCTAGATTTTTTTGCACCCTGAGAAGATCAATAAACCAGCGCCTGAATTTATCCCGATCAAAAATTCCATGTAAATACGCTCCCCAGATCCGTCGATCGGCAGTTCTGCTGCCACAGGTCATGCCATTTTCAAACTGCAAAACAGGATGGCGATTTCCGCTGGTTTTACCATGATGAATCTCGTACCCGACTATTTTTTCGCCAGACTCGAGATGAATCCCCCGCTGTTTAACCAGAGTCTTTTCCGGGGCCAGGACAGTATCTACCTCAAGAAGTCCGAGTCCCTCTATGGTTCCGTCGCTGGTCTCGATTGAATGAGGGTCTCTGAGTTCTCTGCCCAGCATCTGATAGCCTCCGCAGATTCCCACTACTGTCCCTCCCTGGCGGGCATAATCAACGATTACCTGATCCATGCCGCGCTCGCGGATATGACGGAGGTCACCTGCCACATTTTTCGATCCGGGCAGTATGATAGCGTCCGGTTTTCCGATCAGGTGCCTGTCGGAAGCGAATCTGACGTTAACGTCGAGCTCGTGATAGAGCGGATCGATGTCGGTGAAATTGGAGATATGAGGAACGTCAATGACCACGATCTCGACCTGATCGGGACCTGTGCCCCGATCTCGATAGAAACCTTCCCTGAGAGAGACCGAATCTTCCTGGGGAATCGCCATATCGGTTATATAGGGAACCACACCCAATACCCTAATACCTGTATGGTCGTAGACGAATCGATGCGCGTCTTCGAGCAATGACTGATCACCTCGAAACTTGTTTACCACAAATCCGGCCACCAGGGATCGCTCCCACTCTTCGAGCACATCCATGATACCGGCAAATGAAGCGTAAACTCCACCGCGGTCGATATCACCCACCAGTAATACTGGAGCCTCTGCATGGCGAGCCATTTTCATATTAACGAAATCGTGGCGCTTGAGATTCACCTCTCCTGGTGAACCGGCCCCTTCCAAGACAATCACATCGTATTCCGATCTGAGTTCGTCGAAACTGAGCTTGGCGGCATCCCAGGCTTGATCCTTGAAGTCATGGTATTGGCGAACATTCATGTTCCTGACCGGTTTGCCGTTGACAATCACCTGACTTCCTGTATCACTGTTTGGTTTCAAAAGCACCGGATTCATACGCCAGTCAGGTTCTAGCTTTGCTGCCTGGGCTTGAACCACCTGGGCCCTGCCCATTTCGCCACCATCGGCGGTGACGTGGGAATTCAAGGACATATTCTGAGCCTTGAACGGTGAAACCCGGTAGCCATCCTGTACCAGAATGCGGCACAAAGCTGCTGACATAATTGATTTGCCGGCGTTTGAAGAGGTGCCCTGGAACATGATAGTGCATGCTTTTGGGGAACCTGGTTTGGTGCTTTTGGGTAAAGAATTCAGCACCATGTTGAAGGCCTCGATCAATCGATCGTTTTCTGCGCGCGTCCTGACTGCGACCCTGACAAAATTGTCCCCGAGCCCAGGATAATTGGAGCAACGCCTGATAACAATACCATGGTCAAGCAGTTGCCGATAAAGCGTTTCCCCGGTAAGCCCCCGGCCAAGTTTCAACAGCAGATAATTGGCCTGAGAATCGAAAACCTTCAATTGAGTGAAACCGCTCAAGCCTTCCTTCAACTGCTGGCGAAGATCGGAACAATTCGCCACAGTCTTTTGGCTGTAGTCGCTGTCTTCAAGACACTTAAGCGCCACTCGCTGGCTGAGGACGTTAACCGACCATGGTGGCAGCCGTGACTCAAGGCGCTGGCGATAGGGCTCGGGGAAGATACCAAATCCAGCGCGCAATCCTGGAATAGCGAAAAATTTGGTCAGGGAATTGAGACTTATAATATTTGCTGCCTGACCGCCCACCGTGTTGAATGGAACGATAAAATCATGGAACGCCTCGTCGACAATAAGGAGGCTGTCCGGAAATCGGTTGGCGAAATCGATGATCTTGGCATCCTCAATCATTGAGCCGATAGGATTCACAGGATTTCCGAAAATAACCGCTTCGCCGCCACCGAGTGCTCGTTCCAATCGCTCTATTGTCAAAGAGGGATCCTGTCCCGATTCCGCCCTCAAAAATTGAATATCAAAACCATGTATTTCAAAGACTTTGAGGTAGTCAACGTAACAAGGTACCGGTATAATCAGTTTTCTACGCTCGATTAATGTTGGGAGCAGATAGAGCAGCTCCGTGGTGCCGTTGGCCGGAACGATCATCCGGCGATCAACTTTATAACGCTCGGCAATACCTCTCACCAGCTCTTCGCACTTGGGGTCAGGATAATGGGCGATGAGATGCAGGTCGCGATTTATCAGAGAGCGAAGCCAAGCAGGGGGGCCAAGAGGATTGATATTGGCACTGAAATCGAGAACAGCGGCATCGATTTCAGCACTGAGGCCGTGTACATTGCCGCCGTGTTCGAACTTATGCAATTCAGTGATTGAGCCTGGCTTCGTCACTTCAGCCACCTACCGGAAAAAAAATTAGAAATTTAACCCCACTCCAAGAAGTATTCCCGTCTCCATAACCTCACAGAGGCAGCCGAGTGTGTCTCCTGTAAATCCGCCTATTTTGCGGATACACCACAATGAAAAGACAATCAGCAACAGAAGAAATACACAGATGATCACAACCATTTTTGCCGGCAACAGAACAGCAATTATGAAGAGTAGCAGCAGACTGGAGATCAATGGAGCCATATAACCACATTCATCCAATATAAAAAGCTGCCCCAATCCTCCTTCGGCGCGAGCATATGGCAGAAAATAGATGACAATGACCATGGCCGTTCGCCCTGCTGCAGCTGAACATATGAGCGCTCCTGTCAATTTCTGCGGGCCAATGGAAAAGAGAGCTGCGGATTTCAGAAGCAGGACGGAAAGAAGCAACGCCGCACCCATGACACCGATCCGGCTGTCCTTCATTATTTCCAAACTTCTTTCGCGGTCCCTGGCGCTGAGGAAACCATCAGCAGTGTCAGCAAGGCCGTCCAGGTGGAGAAAACCGGAGAGTGATGACAGTATAATCGCCAGGGCAACGGATGTGACCAGCGGGGAGGCAACGTTTTGAAGCACTAAACCACAGAACGCTGCGCAACAGCCCAACAAGAACCCTGCAAGGGTAAAGTAATAAAGAGCTGCTCCAAAATTGTCCTGCTCCTGACCGCCTTTTGTAAATCCCGGAAAGACGGTCAGAAAGCTCATGGCTGCACCAAAAGATCGCAGCGGGTGGTGTATGGCTGTCTGTAGATTGCTCATCTTTTCCGCATTGATGCAAAGGTGCGCTTATTTGTCTGCCTGGGCAACTGCTGCCTCTTCAAATGTCGCGACATCGGTGAGTACCCTGCGCGCTGCTTCGACTATGTTCATGGCGAGTGCGGCACCGGTCCCCTCCCCGAGCCGGAAGTTGAGATCGAGAAGCGGCCTGGCGCATCCCAGAGTCTCCTGCATAAATTTATGACCAGGTTCAACCGATCGATGCGAACAAATGATATAATCCCTGACAAAAGGTTCAAGCTTATAGGCTATTAAAGCGCCGGCGGTTGAAATAAAGCCATCAACCACTACAGGTTTCTGGTGAGCAGCGGCCCCGAGAATCAGACCGGCAATCCCGCCAATTTCATAACCGCCGATTTTCGCCAAGATATCCAAGCCGCTTTGAGAATCAGGCTTGTTAACCTCCAGGATCTTATCGATAATGGCTATTTTTTTCTGCAGCTGCTCATCATCAAGCCCTGTTCCCCGGCCGGTTAGGTCACTGACTGACTGACCGGTGATAACTGCGGCGATGGCGCTGCTTGGTGTGGTATTGCCGATACCCATCTCCCCGGTGCCAAAAACATCGTAGGAGTTTGCCAAATCAGAAGCTATTTCGATTCCAGTTTCCAGCGCTTTTCTTGCATTGGCAATACTCATGGCGGGGCCAATAGCAATGTTATTGGTACCGGGGGCTATTTTTCTGGAGATGAAATTTCCAGCTTTCGAGAGATCGGATAAATCAGCATCAACACCCATGTCGACGACCACAATATCGGTGCCAGCCTGAGTGGCCAAAGCATTGATGCCGGCACCTCCGGAGATAATGTTGTAGACCATCTGGGGGGTCACCTCAGCGGGAAACTTACTGACGCCCTCGGCCACGACCCCATGATCGCCTGTCATGGTAACAATTACTTTCTTCTCTACATCCGGCGTCATGGACCGCGTCATTCCGGCCAGATCAACGGCCAGATCCATGATGTCGCCAAGTGCCCAATGCGGCATGGTGAGTTGCTCGAGGCGTGCTTCGGCCTTGTCGCGATACTCACTGTCCTGGGGAAATATTTCCTTACAGGTTTGTTCCAGAAGGTTCATCAACGGTATCCTTGTTGAATTATTTTTTTAGATAGATTGGCAGACCGCAACTCACCAGCACGACTTCTGATGCCGCCCCCGCGACAAGCCTGTTGCACAGCCCCACAAGGTCCCGGTAGCGCCGGGCCAGGGCATTGCCGGGTACGATCCCCATGCCCACCTCGTTGGTGACGAATATGACCGTTGCATCTATCATCTCGACGGTTCTCACGATTCGTTCGGCTTTGGTGCCAAGGAACGACTCGCTGCAGTCAATGCTTTTTGCTGCACACTGCTCTAAAAGATTATTGATCCATAGGGTCAGACAATCCACCAAATATACTTCATGGGTACCTTCAACCAGTACCTCGTCGATATTGAGCGGCTCCTCGATCGTCTCCCAGATTTGCGCGCTACGTTCTTTCCTGTGCCTTTCGATGCGTTCTGCCATTTCCTCATCCACGGCCGGGCAGGTGGCAATGAAGCAGTGGCTGCCTGATAATTTTTCTCCACTTTGAAGAGCAAAATGACTTTTACCGCTCCTTGCGCCGCCAGTGATCAGGATAATTCTTCCCATTTCTCTCTATCAATCTATGCAGTTCAACATTTCCAGCTGACCGAAGCCATCAACCACGTGTACCATCGCAACCCTCCCCTCCATCGGGTTAAAAGCAAAAGCCCGGGCCGTATCGATGCCGAGAAGATGACAGATAGCGATGCGTATCACCCCACCATGGGCTACGATCAAAACACGATTAAACTCTTTTGTCAGCAAGTTGTCTAACCAGCCAGTAACCCTTGAATTAAAGACTCTGATCATTTCTCCACCGGGAAAGCTGAATTCCCCGCCTTCCCTGCCCCAGTCGGCCAGCTGATCGGGAAAATCTTTATGAACCTGCTCGAAACTGAGACCTTCCCAGGAACCGAAATCGATTTCTTTCAGACTTTCATCAAATATGGGGTCAGAATCGACCTCCAGAAGACTCAGCGTTTGAACGCAACGGATGAGGGGACTGCAGAAACAGTTATCAAATTTGATGGATTGAAGAAATGGAGACAGGGCAGCAATCTGCCGCCTTCCCTCGGCTGACAGTTCCACATTCGTGCTTCCGGTGTAGGTGCCGGGTTGCAAAGTCTGTCCATGTCGAAGAAGATAAATTTCCACCGTCTCAGGATAATTGATATTTATCGCTGTAGCCTCGCGGTGTAATCATCTTGCCGTCATTGATGAAGGTTGCCGAATTTCCTATGATCACGGTGGTCTGCATGTCGGCATCCGAGGGTTTGAAGGTCTCCAGAGTGGAGATACTCACCTGCTCGTTTTCCCGAGTGGCGCCGCGAACCATGCCAACCGGGGTGGTTGGTGCACGAACGGATCGCATGATTTCAATTGCTCTGGTCAGCTGCCAGTCCCGCTTTTTTGAGCGTGGATTATAGATTACCAGGACAAAATCAGCTTCCGTTGCGGCCTGTATTCTTTTTTCAATCACTTCCCAAGGGGTCAGCAGATCGGATAGGCTTATCGTGGCAAAATCGTGCATCAGAGGCGCACCGAGGCGTTCGGCACAGCTATTGAGAGCTGCAATTCCAGCCACGACTCGAATTTCTACTTTGCTGGCGCGCAGCCCTGCCACCTCATAGACCAGCCCGGCCATGGCGTAGATGCCGGGATCGCCGCCTGACACGAGGACCACGTGTCTGCCTTGCTCGGCCAGATCAAGAGCCTGTCCGACTCGATCGACTTCCTGCATCATCGCCGAAGATACCGTTTCCTTGCCGTCGATAATCTCATGGATCAGCTCAAGATAAGTACGGTAGCCGACCACAACGTCGGCCATCTCCAGCTCCTTGCGGGCAGCTGGGATCAAGTAATCCAAGTCTCCCGGGCCGGTGCCCACCACACTCAATATTTGGTTTCCGCCACCGCTGCCGTTATGCGTTCCCATTTCCTCTTCTTAATAATAAGTCGGCCGCTTTGGTTTTTGCCAGATGCGGCCAGAATGGCCGCCGATTCACAGACTCCGAAAACACCTATCTTCCGATGTACGATCTCAGATTTTTCGCTTCCGGGCACAGAGCCGATCTGTTCTTTAGTGAAAAAACGAAGCGGCCAATTGAACAGGGCAGCCAATTCAAGCAGCCCTTGTTCATCATTTTTTAAATCTATGCTGGCGGCGCCTCCCACACTTCTTAGATCGAGACCGTCTTGCGTTTCCAAATCGGCTATGGCCTGTCTAAATTCATTGATTGTGGTCCCCCTCCTGCAGCCGAACCCAATATATCGTACACGCGGGATCAGCTTCAGCCCTGACTCCGTATCAGGGACCAGGGCGATGACTATATCAGCATCTTGCTGTTTTGTACACGGGTGAAAGTCTTTGGGAAATGAATTTATGAAATCGGACGGCTGGTAAACCTTTAGAAATCCCTGTTGAATCAGTTTTGCAGAGGTAGAGGCAATTTTGTCTGGATTCACCACGGTGAGGTTTGCTTCCACTGCCCAGAGATCCACCGCAGTGTGGCCGGTAACATCCGAGGCTGTGGTGATAACCGCGGTTCCCCCAGAAATCTCAGCTACTTTTTCAGCAAGTAGGTTTGCTCCCCCGATATGGCCAGAGAGGAGGCTGATTGCATGGCCCCCCCGTTCGTCCACGACTACTATACAGGGATCGTAATATTTACTTCGGCATAAACCGCTTACGCATCTCACTGCGATGCCGGTAGCCATTACACAAATAATCGAGTCAAAGGAGTGCCAGGCCGTCTCCAGAGCCTTTCTCACGCCAAGCGTAGTATCAATGAGCTCGGATCCGGGCAGTTCCTTATTGAGGAGCAGAGCGATTTCCCTCCCCGATGACGTGGCTGCCAGAATTGCGATTTTTGGCATGGCTCTTAATTTTCCTGACCGTGGGAAAGTTCCTCCAATTGGGCTTGGGCAAATTCAATCGACGGATCCAGTGTAAGCGCCAGGGTAAAAAATCGAATCGCCTCCTCACTATTACCAAGCCGGTTGTGGTTCACTCCGAGGTTGGCATAATCCATTGCCGAGGCAGGATTCAGATGCACCGCCCGCTCGAAATGCGAGATTGCCGTCTTGTAATCCTCTTTCTTGAAATAACAGAATCCCAGCAGATTATGCAGATCTTCGCGCTCATCATCTTCATCGCAGCCACGTTTAAGAACCTCGATGGCTTCGTCATAACGCTGCAGATCTTTGAGACAATTGCCTTGATACGAATAAATATACGGCAGGTCCTCTGTTTCAGGATCCTGTTCCAAGGCCATGTCAAAAGAGGCGAGTGCTTCTTCAGGGGCGCCTCCATTGTAATCGCTTATTCCCCGATAGAACGAGAGGTAGTATGATTCGGGCAGAAGCTGTTCCATCTCCTGGAGTTTTGCTTCAAACAGCCAGGGCTCTTCTACCAATTCATTGAGCAGTTTGGCAGCGAACAATCCTGCGTCTCGACGCCTTGAACGCTCTCGGAAATGGGCTCCCGGAACGATTGTGTAGAGCGCCGGTATTCGCAGACGCGGATGAGTTACATCGATCATGAATATTTCCATATCGATTGCTCTCAACGCGTCGATACTGCGTTCCAACTCAACTTTCATGTTATCGTCGCCGAGGTCATTCATCTCAGCCACCGCAATGTTTTTGCCAGTTTTGGTGAGATAACGTACCTCCTCCATACTCAACGGTTTAGGCAGACCGGACGCAACGTAATTGGCACCGGTGTTGAAATCTCCCGCCAATTGCGCCACTTCGGTGATCGCTCGAATTATTGCCTTATCAGGTCCCGGAGTGGTGCCTGCGGTATAGACGATTTCGCTGAGTTGCGGGAAAGTTGAACGGTCAATGGCCAACGCTCCGACGCTGCACATGCCGGTGTCGAGGCTGAAATCATTGAGGTAGAGCTCGATATTGTTTTTCTCAAATTTGTCGAGCAAATCCCGGGCCACCGGGTCATTTATGGTTGCCAAATCGATAGCCGGAGTTTCAGTCTCGTATTGATTGATCAGGGAGCAGACATGCCGCTCGACTATCTCGCTTATTCCCTGCAGGGCCGCTTCCTCGATTGTATTCCCGGCAGATGGACCATTAAATTCATTGATCGCATAAAACCAGGAAAAGGGAATTAAAACTTGCTCGCCACGACTTATGTTCGTTGCCCAGGTCCACTGTAGTGGTATCCCTTCCAGAAGCAGCTCCACCTTCTCATCGGTCAATTTCGTATCTTCTACCGATTTCAAAAGATAAGAACTTGGCAACAGTGGATAGCCCTGATCTTTAAGGGAGCTATAATCTCCACGGACAAAATTCTTCTCATCGGCCTTGAAAGCAAAAAAGGAAAAACGCTCGGCCAGTTCCATACAGGCGGATGCTTTTGACTGGATCGGTGAGGCCCCCTTACCCATCTGCTTTTTGGTGCCGGTCAGCGACCTGGCTTCGTCGGTGCAGACACTGAAATAGACGGGGATATCGAGTCGTCCATTATCAATCCTTTTAACTTCGCTGAGAATTTTGATATCGAACTGTTCAAGACGCTCATAGAAATTATCGATGGTCTGTTCGGGAGTCAGGGCCTTATCTTGATCGCGGGTAAATGTTTTGGGACAATCTTGAAAACGTATCGAATTATTTCTCATGGGAATTCCTGCCAGTAGTTATTAAGGGTGCGGTAACAGCTTGAAAGACGGACGCTTTCAATTTAATCTCGAAACAGATTTAGACAAGCGTCGGGAAGGAGCCCGCATCAACCGCGGCCGACCAGGTTCTCGAAATCGTCAATTCTTTTCCGCCATCCGGGGGAGTCACTGTACAGCGAAATTTCTCTGGTCAATTCATCCATATAGTTCAACTCTATCACCAATACAGATTCAGGGATTAAATCGCCGGCCCTTTCAAACCATTCAATCAACGTCAATCCATCGCCATAAAAATAGTCTTCCAGGCCCAGCTCAACAACATCATCACTCGATCCAAGCCGGAAAAAATCCATGTGATAAATGGGAATGCGTCCATGGTGTTCATGAAGAATCGCGAAGGTAGGGCTATTCACATATTCCTTATGATCAACCCCTGCCCCGGCGGCAATTGCCTGGACCATGGTGGTTTTACCAGCACCGAGATCGCCCGCCAGGCAAATCACATCGCCAGGTTCGCAGATTGAACCAAGTTTTTTACCTAGATCTATTGTCGTCTCGAGCGAGGAGGAAAGAATTTTCATGTAGCCTGAGGTTCAGGGGTTGAGACAATTTGTTAACCAAGTTGGTATGGGGAGCTTACAATTGTAGATAGAAAATAAAAAAACCCCAAGACGTAACGGACGTCTCGGGGTTGGGGACGGCGTGCGCCGAGCTTAACCGACTTTTACCACATTTTCCGCCTGGAGCCCTTTGTCTGTTTGCGCAACTGAAAACTCGACCGGCTCCCCTTCTTCAAGAGTGCGAAAGCCCTCTCCCTGGATGGCGCTGAAATGCACGAAGACGTCAGCTTCTCCATCCGGCCTTTCAAGAAATCCATACCCTTTGCTTGCGTTGAACCACTTCACCTTGCCTTGCACACGTTCCGACATTCTGATCTCCTCCCGACAATGCGACGGCGTCTTGCCGTCAAATCAAACATGGGACTCCAGTCCCTTGAAATTACAGATACTCACGAACAAGCGGAGCATCTAGATGCACTGTAGCAGCAGGTTTTTAGGGCGTCAAGAAAAAAAACAAAAATTTTCGACCTCAGAACAATAAGTTAGGACTACATCCGAGAATCTGGAGAATGATTTTCTTGGCTATAGCGTTGTATTGCACATCACCCGGTTCGGCCCCCGGGATCGTCCTCACTGGTGCCACCAAGTCATTAAAAAAGAGAAGTGATCATAATATGTTGGCAAAGTTGAAGGGAGCTCGAACTTGTTGTGATAGGCAAGACGATGACCGCTCAGATACCAGTTTGGAACCACATAGTAGCCGTACCAGAGAACACGATCAAGCGCCCTGGCCGCTGTAGTTAAAGATTTCCCATCTTGTGCGTAGATAATCTTGTCGATCAGCGTATCGACTGCCGTGTCTTGGATGCCAGCCAGGTTTCTCGAACCTTTACGGTTCGCCGATTTGGAGTGCCAGAAATTGATCTGTTCGTTGCCGGGGGATTGCGATTGACCAAAGACGAAGACACACATATCGAAATCAAAGTTATTGATCTTGTCAGTATAGAGCGCCGAATCAATTGTACGATAGGAGGCTTCGATACCGATCTTCTTGAGGTTGTCGGTATATGCCGCCATAACCCGTTCAAAGGTCGAAGACACTAAGATAATCTCAAAACTGAGGCGAACTCCCTCTTTTTGAAGCACACCGTTTTCCATGCTCCACCCATCCTCTTGCAACAGCTTCATGGCCTGTCTTAAATTGGTACGAAGACCACCTGGGATTTCGGTTGTCGGCGGTTGCAGTTCAGCCGAGAACACCTCATTGGGGAGCTGATCTTTCAACGGGTTCAACAATTCAAGTTCTTCATCCGACGGCAGTCCAGTAGCGGCAAGATAGGAATTGGAAAAATAGGAATCCGATCTCTCATATTGATCATAAAACAGAGTTTTGTTGGTCCACTCAAAATCAAAGGCCAGACCGATCGCCTGGCGCACCGCCTTGTCTCTGAACA
>JABDQA010000066.1 GCA_013042475.1 Desulfofustis sp. | reverse complement strand
TCTCTTCCCCAAGGGTACGCCCGGTGACGGTAATGCAGTTAAGGTGCAGAAGCGGTTTGAGCTCTCTGAAAATCTGTGTAAGCCCGCCGGCCCGGTGCAGATCATCCATGTAATAGCTGCCCGAGGGTTTGAGATCGAGCAATACGGGGGTTTCCCTGCCCATCTCATCGAAGGCCTGGTAGTCAATATCGAATCCCAGACGGCCGGCGATGGCTGCCAGGTGAATAATAGCGTTTGTCGATCCACCCACTGCCAACAGCATCCTCAATGCGTTGGCCAGGGCTCCCGTGGTGATGATTTTCGAGGGAGTCAGCCCCTCCTCCGCAAGTGCTACTGCTCGTGCTCCCGCCTTTTCAGCATGCCGCATGCGGTCAGCCAATACGGCCGGAATAGCCGACCCGCCAGGCAGCATCATTCCGAGCGCTTCGGTTACGCAGGCCATGGTACTGGCAGTGCCCATCACTCCGCAGGTGCCATAGCTTGGCACCAGGTTATCGGTGATTTCATCAATGGCCTTGCGGTCGACGGCACCGGATCGGTAATCGGCCCAGAAGCGCCTGCAATCGGTGCAGGCGCCGATACGTTCACCGCGATGGCTGCCTGAAAGCATTGGGCCGGTAACCACTGATAGTGCTGGTACATCTGCACTGGCAGCGGCCATTAGCTGGGCCGGAACAGTCTTGTCGCAGCCACCGATAAGCACAACGCCATCCATCGGCTGGGCCTTGATCATTTCCTCGGTATCCATGGCCATCAGATTGCGCAGGAACATGGAGGTGGGAGAGGCGAATGATTCATGCAGCGATATGGTGGGGAACTCCATCGGCAGACCGCCAGCCAGCATGATCCCCCGTTTGGTTGCTTCGATCAACTCAGGAACGGTCCCATGACAGGGATTGTAGCCGCTGTAGGTGTTTACTATTCCAACGATAGTTCGGTCCAGCGCCTCGTCGCTGTACCCCATGGCTTTTATAAACGCCCTGCGGAGGTAAAGGGAAAATTCGGCGTCGCCATAATTGGTGAGATGGCGCTTCATGCCTTTACGTGTAGTCCCCATAACTTGTACCCCACAAACTGAAATTTCTGTTTGGTATTCGTGCATGTCAAAGGTTTCGTCACTGGCCAAGGAAGCCGGAACCGGCCTCGTATCCTGCCATAATTGTAAGTGATATTCAAGCGTTCTGCAGAGATCATATAAACAGATGGTCAATCTCTCTATTGCTAAATTCGCAGTTGTTGATTGTGGAGAGCTCTGCGCTGAAAAGTATTTGGTTTTAGAAGCGGCGATTGTCAAAATAAGTCATTTGGGTGGCAGGTGAGCACCGCTGTTTTGCTGGGTAATTTACGATGAGTGCGCTATAGTTGCCTATGCAGCAACTTTTAACAGGCTAAGAGAGGGGGACGAGATGAGCAGAGAAAACGTGATAAAAAGGCGGCTTCAAGAAGGAAGCAATATCACCCCAATGTGGTCCCAGTCGGGAAGTCCGACCATTGTCGAGGCGGCAGTCTTCGCCGGCTGGGAATGTATCCTGATTGACAACGAACATGGATTTGCCGGACTTGAGACGACAATAAATTTGATCCGGGCGGTGGAGAGCGCTGGTGGCCAGGCTGCCCTGCGGGTTCCCTGGAACGACCCGGTCTATTTGAAACGAATCCTCGACATTGGTGTACAGACATTGATGATTCCGATGATTGCCAATGAGGAACAGGCAGAAGCAGCCGTCGCTGCTTGTAAATATCCCACACGAGGCTGGCGGGGTAATGCCCATGCGGTGGTTCGGGCATCCGGCTATGGCGCCGATCCAGATTATGGGAGAAAGGCCAACGATGAGCTTCTGCTGATAGCCCAGATCGAACAGCGAGAAGCTCTCAACAATATCGAAGGGATAGCAGCCGTCGACGGAATCGATATGCTTTTCATCGGTCCCAATGATCTGGCTGGATCAATGGGCAAGTTTGAAGATCTCGGCAACCGCGAGGTGCATCGTGCCATCGAAGAGGCAGAAAAACGCATCCTGGCCTCTGGCAAACTTTTGGGCGGGTTCCCGCTTCCGGGCCGGTCGGACCCGGAAATGGAGGAGAGGGGATATCGTTTCGTGGCCCGCCACTGTGATATCTGGCTGTTTAGAAATGCAGCCTCAGAAGCAGCGGCCAATCTCAGTTGAAAGAAACCGAAGGGGACACGATGGGGGTTGTGTCCCCATGTGATGGCTACCCCTTTTTAGGAGACTGATCCAAGTACCACTGCATCGGGTCGAGCAGCTCAAAACCGCGGGCAAGCAATTTCTTTTTGATCGATATGACGTTGTTGGTTAATAAGTATGGGAAAATGGCTCGCTTCTCCGTATCCCAGTCGCGGGCTACGAGCACCGATCCCATGGAGACATTTTCCTCGGCAGCGATATCGACGATCTTTTTGAGCTGCCCCGGACGCTCGTCCACCAGGATACAGAGAAGGGTTCCTGGCTCCTCGATCCCCATGATGTTGACAAACGCACGGAGCAGATCGCGGGTTGACATGATGCCCTTGAGTTGGCCGTCCTCGTCGATAACCGGCAATGCTCCCACTTTCTTTTTACCGATAATCAGCAGAGTGTCCTGCAGGGTGTAATAGGGTGCAATGGTTATTGGGTCTTTGGTCATTATCTCGGCTATGGTGTGTTGCATCACCATCTTCAGTGTCTTCTGATAGGATTCTTCATCGAGAAGCGACGATGGATGCGCATCGCGCATATCCCGGTCGGTGACGATGCCGACCAGCTTTCCGGCCGCATCCACTACCGGCAGATGGCGGAAATTTCCATCTTCCATCAGAGATTTGGCTTCGGAGAGCTTGGTCTCGGGATTGACGGCGACGAGATCGGTTTTCATCATTTCGGTAACAAACATTGCAGCCTCCGTTTATCTCTATATCGATTCGATATTAAACTGTTTTTAAAAATTACAGGGTCATCATCTTACGAATATGGTTGGCCACCAGGACCGGCAGAATCTGGAGATCATAACCTCCCTCCAGCACCGATACGACTTTACCTCCGGTCGTCGAGCTGATCAGCTCGAATATGGTGTCGTTGACCAATTCATAGCCCTCGGTGCTCAAATTGGTGCCGGACATCAGGTCGTTTACATGGGCATCAAATCCGGCTGAGAGCAGCACCGCATCGGGGGCAAACTCGTGGAAGGTTGGCACCAGATCATTGAGTAGCTTGTCCCGGTATTCTTCATCACCGCGGCCGGGCAGGATTGGCGAATTTTTTGTGAAGCCCTCACCGGTGGAAAATCCGGTTTCGAATTCCCTTCCCGTGCCAGGATAGGCGAAGGAGGGGTGCTCGTGTATCGAGTAGTAGAAGACCGTATTGTCGGTGTCGAATATATGCTGGGTTCCGTTGCCGTGGTGGACATCGAAATCGATGATGCAGACCTTCTTGATATCGTACTCCTGCTGCAGATATCTTGCCCCGATCGCCACGTTGTTGAAGTAGCAGAACCCCATGGCCTGATTGGTCTCGGCGTGGTGGCCGGGAGGTCGCACCGCGCAAAAGGCGTTTTTAACTTCACCACTCATCACGGCGTCGATTGCCTTGAGCACGCCCCCTACCGCCAGCAAGGCGGTACCATAGGTTTCGCGGCAGATAGAATTATCCTGATGCTCGAAGTCGGGGAGTCCCCACATACATGCCTCCTCGAACTTCATGATGTAATGAATGTTGTGCACTGCCTCAATCCAGCGCTGATTGGCGGGTTCCGCTGCTATCTGTACCAGATTATCGAGTAGTCCTTCACCAGCAAGGCCATCCATGATTGCCGTGAGACGCGCTGCGCATTCAGGGTGCCCATTGAAGGTCTGGTGCTGCAGATACCGCTCATCAAAAACAAATCCGGTCGTACCCATGAGCTTTCCGTCCTCTTAGTTCACCTGATGATCATCCCCTTATTCAAGGATGCATTCCCTCCAGCAAACCTAGCTTGTGGTTGGGCGATGAGCAAGATTTTTCTGCACCATCCCACCCATTCATTTGCACCCTATTCATTTGCTTGCCAAAAGAGTTGATACCCAATACGATGGGAACGTGGTGCACCAGATGCACGGCTGATTCCGTGGGGGAGATAGTATGAAAAATAGATCGGGATATTGGGCTGACAATTATCAGCAGAACAAACTGTCGGTCGATAGGGCCATCGCCAAGATTCAATCCGGGCAGCGGGTTTTCATAGGTTCTTCCTGCGGTGAACCCCAGCATCTGGTCAAGGGTCTGGCCGATGCCAGCCTGTTGTTCACCGATCTTGAGATTGTCAGGCTGTTCAGCGCTGAATCAACCTCGCTGTCAAGAATTGCCGACAGGTCCAAATCCCAGAATCTCAATATCAGATCCTTCTATCTCGGTTCGGCTGGTTCAGAGAGCTTTCGAGGAGATCTGCGCTTTATCACGCCGATCAATTTGAGCGAGATCGATCGACTGATAAAATCACGCATGCTACCCATTCAGGTGGCCTTGATACAGGTGACCCCACCGGATGATTTTGGTTGGATGAGTCTTGGCATCTCGGTGGACGTCACCGCCGCGGCTGCTGAGGCAGCCGATCTGGTAATTGCCCAGGTAAACCGGAACATGCCGCGGGTGCAGGGGCGTTCCAATATCCATGTCAACGATATCGATATTTTCGTCGAGCATGACGAGGAGCTTTGTGCCATCGGCCAGTATCCGGAGGTGACGGCGGCGCGCAACATCGCCCGCTACGTGTCGAGACTGGTGGACGACGGCTCGACCATGCAGATGTCGCTGGGTGCCACTTCCGATGCCAATATCGCTGCGCTCATGGAGAAAAATGATCTGGGCATTCACACTCAGTATGTGTCCAACACAATCATGAAACTGATGGCCATGGGGGTGGTCACTAATCGGAAGAAAGGATTCAACGAGGGCAAGATCATCTGTTCCAACGCCATCGGCACCAAGGACCTTTACGATCTGCTGGATAACAACTCGGCGGTCGAATTTCATCCATCCAAGTATGTCAATGATCCCCGGATTATTTCACAGAACCACAAGATGGTGGCCATGAACATCGGCAAAGAGATCGATTTGACCGGGCAGGTGGCCGCCGATGCGCTGGCTTACAATAATTTTTCTGGGGTTACCGGCATCGTCGATTTTTTCCGAGGTGCCTCCATGTCCGAAGGCGGAAAATCGATTTTGATGCTGACTTCGACCAGGAACAATGACCAGGAAAGCCGCATCGTGCCGGTGCTGAATGACAGCGCCGTAGTGCTGCCAAGGGGCGAGGTGCAGTATGTGGTAACGGAGTATGGTTCGGTGAATCTGTTCGGCAAGTCAATCCAGGAGCGAGCCATTGCCCTGATCTCCATTGCTCATCCTGATTTTCGTGATATGCTCTTCGATCAGGCCAGGGAGTTGGGGCTTCTAGGGCCGGAACGCTCTCTCCGGGATGAGATGCATGCTATCTATCCGCTTTACCTGGAAGAGACCCGAATCATACATCGCCACGAGATCACCTTTCGGCCGATTAAGCTGACCGACGAGCGCCCACTCCAGGAACACTATTACGGTCTCGATCAAATAGACGTGGTGTCGCGTTTTTTTCATGAGAAGACCAGTTTTGTATCAAAACAGATCGAGCGCACCTTCATCATCGATTATAGTAAGGATATGACCATTGTTGCCGTCGAGGGTGAACCGGGGTATGAGCGAGTGCTGGCGGTGGGCGAGTATTATACGAACCCGGAGAACAACCTGGCGGAAATCGCCTTTTCTGTGCAGAAGGAATGGCAGGGGCGGGGCTTGTCTTCAACCGTCATTCGAAAGCTGGCCGAGGCGGCTAAGGAAAATGGTATTGCGGGATTTTCCGCATATACCTCGAAGGACAACGAGCGCATGATCAAACTATTTCACAGCCTCGATTACGAAGTGAAAATTAAGGGTGAAGGGGATATGGTCTATCTTGAGGCTCTTTTCCAGTCCACCGAGTAGGACTATAGAATCGATTGCTTACCTTGAGGGGTAAGCGGCCATACCCCAATTAACAAGAATCTTTCAACTATTTTAGCATCATTGGAAAATCTAACAGGATCAGGAGGAGTTAGGTGAAACGAGCAGATGAGCGGCGTGCTGCGTTCCGCATGGATGTAGTAACCAAAGCAGTGTGCTATCTGAAAGCCGAGGGGGTGATGATCAGCGGACCGATCAGGGATATCTCGATTGCCGGTCTCTATGTGGAAACGCATGAAAGACCAGAGCTGGGCAGTGTCTTTGAGGTTGAGATTGTACTCAGCGGCAAACACAGCCAGATGATCCTTGGTTCCATGACCGGCGAGGTTGTGAGAAGCGATGACAGTGGTTTGGCGATCACCTTCGATCAACGCTTCGAATGGTTCGCCATGGTGCCGCTTTACTTCAATACCTCTTTGGATCTGTCAACGTCATCCTGAGAAGCTGGTTGGCGCTTCTCATTACTAGAAAAGCGCCTTGTATGCGATTGATTTCACCGATTAGGAAGCCGAATTGAACTTGCGTTCCCACTCGTATTCCCTGCCGGTGACGCTGTCTTCCATTCGCCGGATGCGGCGATCAAGATCGTTAAACTTCTTTCTTAGCCGCTGTGCCGCACTCTGAGGAGAGTGGGCATAACTGTCATAAAAGTCCTTCTCATCATCGTTGGCGAACGATTGGGCGGGTTCCGGTTTCATTAGCAGTGCGGCCACCAGGTAGATACCGATGACCGGCCAGAAGCCACTGAGCAGAAAAACTATGATCATGATGGCCCTGATCCAGAATACTTTTATATCAAAATAATCGGCGAAGCCTCTGCAGACTCCCAGAATCAATCCGTGTCTGGAACGGTACAGACCTTTACTGTTGGTGCCGAAAGTTCTCATTTTTTTCTCCATGTGTGTCCTGACCATCCATCAGGATGGTTTCGAGCGCTTCAATTCGCTGCTCCATTTTGTCAAGGCCCCGGTATAGTTCCTGGACCATCATTACTTCATCCTGGCTCCCCTGTGCGGCTTTGCTCGAACTCGACTGGCGCATCCTGATGATTACCAGAACGGTAACGCACAGCAGTCCGGCGAGGGTGACAGCGGAGCCGAAGACGATGGCTACGATTAATACGGCATTCATGGTGATGATCTGAGCTTAGGATTGACTCTGGTCGTCTCTATCTGCCTGATCATGGTATGCAGCGGCCTTCATCTTGGCAAGCTCTTTTTCTATCTCCTCGTCGGTTGCCAGACCTGCAAACTGATCTTCTACACCACTTGTTTTGCCATAATTTACCAGCTCCGCCTCCGCCTCCATTCGGTCGATGCGGCTTTCGAGATGCTCGAACCGAGCCATGGTTTCAGCACTGTCCATTTTGCGGATGTCTTCCTGGGCACGCTTGGTGTGAGTCGCCTTCTTGTGACGCTGAATCAGGATTCGTTTTTTCTCTTTGGCCGAAGCGAGTTTGGTTTCGAGTTCACCGATATCGGCCTGGTACTGCTCGATCAGACTGCTGTGCTCGCTTGTTTCATGTTCCAATGATTCACCCAGCTCGGAAAAGCGGCGTTTCTCGACCAGGGCTTCCCGGGCCAGATCATCTCTTCCCCTGCTGACAGCCAGTTCAGCGCGTTGAGCCCATAAATCAACTCGCTCGTCGATGTCATCGCGCTTACGCTGCAGCTTCTTCCGTGCTGCTATCACACCTGCACAGGCTGATTTAAGCTCGATCAGAGTGTCTTCCATTTCCCGGATCATCAGCTTGATCATCTTCTCTGGATCTTCAGCTCGGTCCAGCATGGAATTTATGTTGGCACTGACGATGTCTCTAAATCTGGTAAAAATACTCATAATACCCTCCATAATTGGTATTGGTTTTCTTTATAGATGCAGAACATGTGCCAGCTAACTAAATTTTTATATTTATATTAATATTATATACTTGAGATAGAAATACTGAATCGATGAAATATTTTTATGTGGTAAATAATACGATATAATGGTTGATATATATATAATTAGGTAAAAATAACCACTAAAAAAGTGTCGGAATTGTAGAGTGTAGAAATGGTTCCTCCCACGTCAAATCGTCAAGAGGCGCTCGGCCAATCAGAACTATTTCTTGATTTCCAGGATCGGCTCTCCCGGGTGGCTCCAGTTGATCGGCCTGTATTACTGGTGGGTGAACGGGGTACCGGTAAGGAACTGGCAGCACAGCGACTACATTTTCTGTCCAGGCGCTGGGAGGGACCGTTGGTGACGCTCAACTGCGCCACCCTGTCTCCCACTTTGATTGAATCTGAGCTCTTTGGCCATGAGCGTGGTGCCTTTACCGGAGCCGAGGGGAGGCGTGCCGGCCGTTTCGAGGCCGCCAGCGGCGGCACCCTGTTCCTCGATGAAATCGGTACCATACCGATGCAGGCTCAGGAGAAGATACTAAGGGTCGTTGAATATCACTTTTTCGAACGGGTTGGCAGCTCTGAGCAGATAGAGGTGGATGTGCGAATCATCTGCGCCACCAATGCCGACCTTCCTGCACTTGCAGCCGAGGGTAAATTCAAACAGGATCTTCTCGACCGACTCTCGTTCGAGGTGCTGTTTCTGCCTCCTCTCAGGAGCCGAGGGGAGGATATCATGCTGCTGGCCCGACATTTTGGCTCCAGGATGCTCTATGAGCTCGATATCGATGAAGACCTCAGTTTTTCCAGAGAGGCGATTCGGTCGCTCGAAAATCATCTTTGGAGCGGTAACGTCCGTGAACTCAAAAATGTGATCGAGCGGGCAGTATATCGCGCCGGTAGCGGCAGGATCGAGATGATCGATTTTGACCCTTTTGTTTCACCATTTGATGATCTGCCGCTTCGGGAGGAGCCGATATCATCTCCAGAGGAAAGACACGCCGTCAACTTCTCTACCGGGTTTAAAGAGCTCGTTGGAGCTTACGAACAGGAGCTGCTCAGAAAGGCTCTGGAGGAGGGCAGATACAACCAGAAAAAGAGTGCCGAGCTGCTCGGCCTTACCTACGACCAGTTTCGGGGGCTGTTGCGTAAATATAGAGATGAGTTGGACTTATGATTGATGGGTATTGCGTCCCCTTTTCAGCCTAGCGTGTTATAACCGTAGATAATTCGTGCTGCGGTACTGAGCAGACAGATGACTCCGAAAATCCAGGCCAACACAGGGAACAGGGGCGGGAACAAACAGATGATAATAAAAAAGATGATGGTCTCCGTTCCTTCAGCCAATCCGCCGAGATAATAAAACCCTTTTTCGGGCAACCGCTGATCTGCCAGTGACCGGCGTTCTGCCATGATCGCGTAAGCCAGAAAACTGGAGCCTGTACCGACAAAGGAAAAGATCAGAAACGCGGCAGCCAGGCCGTTGCGGGCAGGGTCGGCCAGGGCGAACCCGAGCACCACGGCGGAGTAAAAAAGAAAATCGAGGCAGATGTCCAGAAAGGCTCCCCTGTCGGTGGTCCCGTCAATTCGAGCCAGAGTGCCGTCGATCCCATCCCCCAGACGGTTCAACAGAATCAGCAATCCACCCAGCAGATAGTGGTGGCGTGCAATAAAAAACACCCCCAGAAGGCCCACACCAAATGATACGATGGTGATCTGATCAGCACCTATTCCTTTTCTGCGAAGAAAAGCAGCCAACTTTGCGAGCAGCGGTTTTAGAACTTTGAGACTGTACCTGTCAAGCATGATCTTATCTAGCGGAGCTCTATGAAGGTTCCGTCTGCAGAGTCGCTGCGGTCATGGGTAACCAGTAGCGCCGGAATATTCAGGCGGCCTATCTGCTCAAAGACAAATTCCTTAATCGAATCTCTGAGGTTGTCATCGAGTTTACTGAATGGTTCGTCCAGGAGTATGGCCTCGGGCTCGGCCAGCAGGGCTCGCAGTAGACTGACCCTTGCTTTCTGGCCTCCGGACAGGGTGGCTATGTCACGTTTTGCGAATCCCTCGAGACCGGCCGCAGCCAGACTCCTGGCGACGTGTTCGCGCTTCTCGGAGCGGTTCATCCGGGCGGGCAACCCAAATGCCATATTACCGAACACATCGAGATGGGGAAAGAGCAGATCGTCTTGAAAGAGAATGCCGACCTTGCGGTGTTCCATGTCAATGTTATTCAGACGGCGGTTATTGAGCGTGATCGTTCCAGTAAATAAAAATCCGGGATCGAGCATGCCGCAAATCGAGGCCAGCAGAGTCGATTTCCCGCACCCGGACGGTCCCATAATAGTGACAATGGTTCCTGGCTCAACACTGAGGCTCAAGGGGGTGAACAGGGGTATCTGATTGAGACTGATTTCAATAGAGTCGAGAACTAGTGACATGCGGCCTCAATTCTGCATTGCCTGGCGTTTTCTGAACATTATTGCCGGCAGTATGATGGCGGTGAGATACCCGGCCAGAGCCAGCGCCAGCTGACTCAAAGCATAAACCGCCATGATCCGTCTATCTGAACCGCTGGCCAAACTGACGGTTTCGGTGGTTATGGTGGTAAATCTGCCGGCCCCAACATACAGGGTGGGAAGATATTGCGCAATGGAGACACCGAAGCCGACGGCCATGCTGAACAGGATCGGTTTGGCCAGAATGAACAATTTTATCCGAAAAAAGGTACGCAACGGGCCACCGCAGAGTGTTTTACCCACATAGCTGTAACGCTGATCATAACTGCGGTAGGTGGTGGCCAGGGTCAGGAATACATAGGGCAATACAAAGACGAGATGGATCCAGACCAGGGCCGCCCAGGTTCCCTCGAGGTGAAAGAATACCAGTACGACCTGGATGCCGAACAGAAAACTGATCTGGGGAATCAGCAGAGGCAGATAAATAATCCACAATGAGCGTTGGCTGATCGAGGCTTTCTTGGCTCTGGCCAGTTTCTGTTCATTCTCAAAACAGCCAATGACAATGATAATGGCCAGCACACAGCTCAGCAGCGCTGCCAGCCCGCTCACCCAACAGGGCTCTATTAACTGGTTGATCGATGTTGTCCAGTTGGAGAGGCTGAACCGGGATGGGAAAAAATGGGGAAAGCGCCAGGTCCGGGTCACTGACCAGAGCAGCAAGGCGATGATGCTGAAAATATTGACACCGAGAAGAACCAACGCGTAGGGGGCACCGGTGGGGAAGAATAGTTCGAAAGGTGATGCCCGCCTGCCGTCCAAGATTTTCCTGGAGCCAACCTTGCTGATAACATATTCAAGCGCCAGCGCTGAGCCTATGCATACCAGCGTCACAAAGAGAAGCAGCAGGGCGCCGGCTGCGCCGATAAAGCGGTTGGAGATTTCGGGCGAGTTGAACCAGCGGTCTATGAGCACTGCCAGTGTCGGCGGCAAGGAGGGACCGATGATGTAGGCCAGGTCAACCACTGAAAGCGAGTAGGCCAGCACAGCCAAAAGCGGCAGCCTGAGCATGGGAT
>JABDQA010000051.1 GCA_013042475.1 Desulfofustis sp. | reverse complement strand
CGGCAACACCATTCAGATGCCGGCCCCCCCGGAGATCTGTCCAAGCTGCAATCAGAAGTGCGCCTTCAAGGACGTAACCTGTTACACCCCCGATTGCGGCGGCCCGGGAAATATCGACCCGCAGCTCTAGTCTCGCACCCGGCCGGCCCGGCTGGGCGGCGATGAACGTCTGTTCCCGTCAGCATTACGACGAGGTGTCGTGCGTCTCGTCCGGTTCCCGGGTGAGCCTTACATTTACCTGCCGAAGGTCGCCGTCCATGCGGTCTGCTTTATCGATCAGGGTCCTGAGCTTTTCATTGAGCAATATCCCCGTTTTATTTAGCCAGGTATGAACTGGCTATTCCAGTGATGAAGCGGTGGGCTGACGGGCATTATAGCGATCCTTTATCACCCAGAGATACCAGCGCTGAGCTTTGTAAAGAATTAGGGTCAGCACCGCAGTGACCGCGCCGACGGTGGCCGCATGTCTGAGAAACAACTCGGGATCTGCGCGTAACGAATTGTTCGCTAAGGGTACCCCCACGGAGAACAGCAGGTACCAGAACAGGGGGACGAGACGCAGCGCTTGTTTTCTAAATGGATTTTCTCCCATCTGACCACGATTGTTTTGACCGCTGACGGACCAGTTAACCGCCTGTGAGTATAAACAGAGCAGAAGATAGTAGACGACGATACCCGCAACGCGGTGCACCATGTCCGGCGTCAGCCATGCGCTGTAGATATCGAGCGTGAACAAGATAACCGCCAGCACGATTCTCATGGCGTTGGCGAAAATGGTCAGCAGGTAGGAGGCGGTGGCGGCGAGGACGATTCCGGTTACTAAAACGTTCGGGGAGTGCTTCTTCCATAGGATTTGAAACGACGACATGCAGAAGGCAATGATCAGAAAATTCACCCCGGCGCAGACCGGAGCGAGCACCACGCTATGCGCTACATCCACCCACCCGTAGCCCGGTTCTGGGCTGAATGATAAATCGGTAAACAGTTCTGCAACGAATGCGGTCGGGCCGATTATCCAATCCAGATCTTCACTGTTTGCATGGCTGTAATAATATTTAAGCTTACAGGCGGTGGCTAAGACGATGCCACCGCCTGTAAGCTTATACAATGCTTTCATTGGAAACGGCTCTTTTGTCCACGCTCTGTTGTGCGCGACATTTCATCCTCGGAATGTCAATTTATAAGCCTGCGGAAAATTTCTGGCACGCTTCGATCTTGGAACAAGATGTCTCGTTCCGGTGAGGGGAAATATGAATCAAACATTTTATTCGACACTCAACGCCTTGTTTCTACGCAGCCGGGGCAGCACCATGGACAGGAGCACCAATACTGCCAGCAAGTAGAGTTCAGGTTCCGGCACCCGCCTGACGCCGCCTCCCACGGCGAGGTTGGACACGTTCCTGGGCAGGGGCAGCGGCTGCTTCACATTCTTGCTGTCCAGGTTCGGGTTTCTGACGATCTCATCGATGGCGATGAAGGAGGTGAAACGGGTCAGCAGGTTGTATTTCAAGCCGAGGGCGACAATCTCTTCCCGGTTCTGTTCGTTGCTGTCCTGCCGGGCCTTGAAATCGGCTATACGGGAGATGCGGGTGCGGGCCCAAAGGTAGTGCAGGGAGCCATCATGGCCGCTGGTAACGGCGCCGCCGACCGGAATTTTTCTCTCGTAGCGGCCTTCCCCGGAATTGCCGGAAACTCTCACCAGCCCAGCCGGTTCGCCTCGCCACTTGCCCATGACAATGATGGGACGCTGGGCAAACAGATCGGGCACCACCGGTGGTTCGACGTCATAGGTATCGAGCCCCGGGAAGGTGACCTCTATGTCGGTCAGCACTGGCTGGGAGATGTAGCGGCCAAATCGCTCAGCGGCGGCCTGGGCTTCGTCGGCCTTGGTGACCACGAAGGGCTCGCCCTGGCCGGCTTTGGCCATGCCTTCGATCAGGTAGCGGTTGACACTGCTGCCGATGCCGAAGGCAAAGACGTTGGTGTGGTTGAGATTCTGCTGGATCAGCTCGAATACTTCCTGCTCGGCACGGATGTAGCCGTCGGTGATCACCACCATGGTTCTCGAGACGCCTTCCTGCTTGGGGAGATTCATCGCCCGGTTCATGGCCTTTTTAAGCTCGGTGCCACCGCCGCCCCTGCTGTGCTCGATCATCGCAACCGCTCTGTCGATATTGGCCTGGGCGGCGGGTATGGGAGTCTCGGACAGCACCTTCGAGTCACCGGCGAAAAACAGCACGTTGAACGAGTCGGTTGAACGCATCCCGCCGATGAGGTCCTTCACCAGCCGCTTCGCACTATCCAGGGGGTAGCCGGACATCGATCCCGACACATCGATAACGAACAGATACTCCCGGGTCGGGATGGTGTGCGGCTCCACCTGCCTGGGGGGCTGGGTCATGAGCAGAAAGAAATTCTCATCCTCGCCCTGCTGCAGGATAAGCCCCGAGGAGATCTGTCTGCCGGACAGGCGGTAATCAAGGATGAAATCGCGATCGCCGGCGAATCCGTCCTGTGTGGTGAGGCTCACCTGCGCCCGTGACTGGTCGCCGAAAGCGATGTCGATATCATGTGACCGGGAGCTAATCTCCTGGATTGGCATGCCGGCCGCCAGCGACACGTCGATACTGAAGTCTGTCCGGGGCGCGCTGCCCTTTTTAAGGTAGGGGTTCTGCACCCAGCGCTCGGAGGCGGGCGGCTGTTCCGAAGTCTGTGAGGTGTAGCGGGGGCCCACCACGGTGGGATAAACGAACTGATAGGTGCCGTTTTGCGGGACCAGCAGTTCGGTGTAGCTCAGTTCGATCTCGATGGTGTCGCCGGGCATGACGTTGGCCACTTCCATGCTGAACACGTTGGGCCGCTGCTGCTCCAGCAGGGACGCGTTCTTACCTTGCTGCTTGGCGGCCTTGAACGCTTTACGGGCCTGATCCTTCTCCTTGATCCGGGCGCGAATCACCCGCTCGCCGATGGTCATCTTCATACCGTGCACCGCGGCCCTGGTGGAGCCCGGGAAGATATATTTACCGTTGATCGGCACCCCGCCCATGTTTGAATAGACCTGGCGCACGGTGACGGCGGCGATGACGCCGCTGATGGATACTTCAACCCTAGTGTCCTTGAGCGGGAAGTGCTCCAGCGACGAATCGCCGCCCTCGATGAAGAAGTAGGGTGAAAGTGAACTTTTTTCGGACGATTCGACCCGCGAGAAAAAGACCAGATTGATGATACCCAGCACCAGAAAAAATATGACTACCAGCCGCTTCATGTGCTCCCCCTCCTGGAATTTGTGTCGGCTGCCCGCCCACAGGGCCGGCAACCGTCTTTAATGTGATTGAACTCCCCTATCATGGAGACCAATGTAGGCGTTGAAAATGACCGGGGGATGATGGGAAAATGACAGAGCGGGGATTAAGTGTGATGAATAATGACAATCGGGCGGGTCTACTGGCAACCGCTGAGATTCTGTGGTATTGGGTCGAATAACATTATTTATTGGCTATGAATTATTGAGACATTGATGGGATATTCAATTGCAATTGTCGAAGATGACCCCCAGCTCCAGGAAAACTATATTAAAGCCCTGGAGCGGGAGGGGTACGAAGTCAGCGCCTATGCGGGCAAGGCAGAGGCCATTGAGGCCTTCGAGGAACGCCTTCCCGACCTGGTCATCCTCGACATTATGCTGGGCGATGAGCTGGACGCCGGGTTTGAGCTCTGCCGGCACCTGCGGAGCCTGTCGCCGACCATACCAGTGATTTTCCTCACCGCCCGCAATTCCGACATCGACCGGGTGTCGGGGCTGCGTCTCGGCGCCTGGGATTATCTGACCAAGGATGTGACCACGCTCGACTTCCTGCCGGCCCGTATCGCGGCGATGTTTCGGACCGTGGAAATATTGCGCTCCGGCCAGGCGGAGAGCGAGCACATCATCGAGCACTCGCAGCTGCGTATCGACGAAGCCCGCAAGGAAGTGTACTGGCGGGAGAAACCCGTGCTGCTGACGCTGACCGAATTCTGGATCCTCTACTCCATCGCCAGGCGGCCGGGCCACCTGAAATCGCACGAGCAGCTTATGGACGCGGCCAGCGTGGTGGTCACCAACAACGCGATCTCAGCCCATATCAAGCGGATCAGAAACAAGTTCAGGGAAATCGACCCCGATTTTGATCATATCCGCTCCGAGTACGGCATGGGGTATCGCTGGCAAATGGCATAAAAATACGGCGTAAACGGCTTTACTGATGCGTGCACCTCTCCGAGTAAAACTGCTGCTGGTCTCCCTGCTGCTGCTCATCATCCCGCTTCTGGGCATGCGCTTCAACAGCAGCCTCAAGGCCAGTTTGCTGGCCAGCCAGGAGGACACGCTCAACCTGACCGCCACGGCGGTGGCCACGGCGCTCAACAATCGCGCCGAGCTTTTTGTCAGCGAAGGTTTCCACTCCCTGCAGCAGGACAGCGACCTCTACCTGTTTCAATTGTCAAACACCATCAAGATCGCCGATCATGAAATTACCGACTGGCTGCCCGAGTATGCCAAGGCCAAGGAGTACGGGCGGGAGCACCTGCTCGAAGGGAATCCCGATTTCGACCCCGACAGCCTGAGCTTTCGCTACATCGCCGGTAAACAGGACGGTTTTCTCTATGTGCTTTTTGACGTCGTGGACAACCGGCTGGTGTACCAGGGCGACAACCTGCTCGATTTTGACGGCTCCGATCACCTGCAGGTGGTGATCGGAAAGCACGGCTTTCAGCAAACCTATATCCTCGCCCCCCGCGGGCCGGGCCTGGTGATCGGCGTGCTCAAGCCGCTCAACGCCTTTGTCGATCCACCCGCCGAGAGCAGGATTATCGGCATGTGGAACGAGACCGACCAGGGCTATATGCTCGAGGTGCGTATCGACGCCGAAATGCTGGGCGACAAGCTGGCCTTTGCCGTGGCCGATGTGGACGCCGCCGAGAGCGGAAAGATCGAGGCGGTCATCGGTACGGCGGATGAAGAACTGGGGCTGCTGCTCTCGACCTCGAGCGCCACCGAGGAGATCCTGGAATCGCTGGACCGCCCCTACGCCCGCATAAGGGTGGTCGATCGCAACCGGCGGGTTCGGGCCGAGGTCGGCGGTCTGCAGGATGCGGGAGAGTCGCTGCCGGCCTCGGATAATTTCCTGGACAGGCTGCTCATCGGCGTGCATGGCCTGTTCCAGCCGGTGTTCCGCTTTTTTACCAATTCCTTTTCCACCGATATCGAGGATTCGGCCTCGCAGCCAACCGAGATTGACCTGCAGGGACTCGAGGAGGGGTTTGAGGGCAGAAGTTCCATCGTCAGATACCGGATCGAGACAGGCCTTGCCGAGGTGATGGCCGCGATTACCCCGGTCTATGACGGGGACGAGGTGGTGGCCGTGGTGGTTGTCGAGCAGACGACCAACTCGATCCTGTCACTGAGCAATAAATTAATCGAGGAGACCGTGTCGGTGTCGATCATCGCTTTTCTAATCGGCGGCGGGGCGCTTTTCGTCTTCGCCTTGATTATTTCCACACGGATCAGAACGCTGCGGGATCAGGCCGATGCCTCGCTCACCGAAAACGGCCAGATACAAAACGCGATTACCAAAACGGGGGCGCAGGACGAGATCGGCGACCTCGGCCGCACCTTGGAGCGCATGCTCAATCAGCTCCAGGAGCAGATCGACCACCGGGAGAAGATGGCGGACAACCTCGAGCACGAGATGCGCACCCCGCTGGCCGGCGTCGCCGCTTCGCTGAAAAATATCGAGGAAGAGCTGGGTGACGAGCATCCCCGGATCCTCGAATACCTCGATGGGGCTAAGCATAATTCCCAGCGGCTGCACGAGCTTCTGACCGCCATTCGCGAGGGGGCGACCCTGAAGGCATCGCTGTCGCACGAGCAGATGGAGGTGATCGACTTCGGGGAGGCGCTGTCGAAATGGCTCGACTTCGTCTGGCGCGAGGCCTTTCCCGGGGTGGAGTTCAGCAATAAGAAGCCGAACCGGCCCGTCAAGATCAGGGGCGATGTCGACCGGTTGCTCCAGGCCCTGGACAAGCTCATCGAAAATGCGGTGTCGTATCACGCGCCCGGAACGGTCATCGAGCTATCGCTGGATCATTTCGGCAACTGGACAACCCTGAAGATCGTCAACCAGGGGGCCACCTTGGACCCGGCCATCCGTCACCGGGTCTTCGGCTACATGGTTTCCAGCCGGGTATCGAAGGATACTAACCCTCACCTGGGACTGGGTCTTTACGTCGCCAAAACCATCATCGACTACCACGGCGGCGCGCTGAGTGCGGACAACCTGCAGGACGGACGGGAAGGCGTGGTATTTTCGGTGAGATTTCCTAGAGAATTTTAAGAGCATTTAGGAACCGCACCGGGCTGCGGTTTCCGCCCATCCTCTGCAGTTAAACTGGTGATACTAGCAGTGATTCTGCTTCTAGCTGATCGCTCACCGCCACCCCATTGATTGACATAGCCCTGCTTAACCCCCACTTTGTAGTAGTAATCATTCTGCTGCAGGAGGGTTCCATGTATGCGCTGTCCATGTATACGCTGCTTTTTGCCGGCTTAGCCGGGGTCCTGACCGTTTTTGCCGTACCGCCGGCTCTGTCCCGGGAAACAGAAAACAAGATTCAGCAGGAAATCGAGCGCCGGCTGGCCGCCGGGGAGACGCCCAACCGGCTCAAAGACGAGCAGAGCCCGTATCTCCTCCAGCATGCATTCAACCCGGTGGACTGGTACCCGTGGGGAGAGGAAGCCTTCGCCCGGACGCGGGAGGAGAACAAGCCCGTGTTTCTGTCCATCGGCTACTCCACCTGCCACTGGTGCCACGTCATGGCCGACGAGTCGTTCGAAGACGTAGAAGTCGCCAGGGTGTTGAACGAATGGTTCGTCTCCATCAAGGTGGACCGCGAGGAGCGGCCCGATATCGACCAGATGTACATGGCCGCGACCCAGGCGATCAGCGGCGGCGGTGGCTGGCCCATGTCGGTGTTCCTGCTGCCCGACGGGAGCCCGTTTTACGCCGGCACCTACTTTCCGCCCAAGGCCTCCTACAACTTGCCCAGCTTCACCGAATTGCTGCACGCCATCCACAAGGCCTGGGGTGAGAAAAAAGGTGATATAGACCAGGCGGCGGCGCGGTTGGTCGAGGCGCTCGAGAGCAGCGCCCGGGACTCCGAGGGCCCGATAGGACGCGATGCTATCGACAAAGGCTACGACCAGATAGCGCAGAGCTACGACAGCACCTATGGAGGCTTCGGCAAGGCGCCGAAGTTTCCCCGGCCGGTGGTACTGAGCTTGATGTTCGACCGCTACCATGCCAAAGGACTCGACCGGGCCAGGGATATGGCGCTGCACACCCTCGACGAGATGGCCGCCGGTGGTATGCACGATCAACTGGGCGGCGGGTTTCACCGCTACTCGGTGGATCAGCACTGGTTCGTCCCCCACTTTGAAAAGATGCTCTACGATCAGGCCCAACTCGCCAACTCCTATCTCGATGCCTACCAGATCACCGGTGATCCAGCATATGCGGACACTGCCCGGGATATTTTCACCTATCTGCTCCGCGATATGCGCGACCCCGCCGGGGGCTTTTATTCGGCCGAGGATGCCGACAGCGACAACCCTTACAAAGAGGGAGAACACAGCGAGGGCGCCTTTTATTTATGGAGCCGTGAGCATGTGCGGGAGCTGCTGGGGTCCCCGGCTGCCGAGATATTCATCCACAGCTACGGGGTGGAGGAGAACGGCAACGTTGAGCAGGATCCTCACCACGAATTTACCGGGCTCAATATCCTGGCCAGGCAGCACGATGTTGAGCAGACGGCCGCAGCATTGAAGATGGATGTTGATCAGGTTGTTCGGAGCCTGGAGGAATCACGGGAGAAACTAATGCGGGAGCGGGACCAACGCAGGCGGCCGCATCTTGACGACAAGATACTCACCGCCTGGAACGGCATGGTGATCGGGGCCCTGGCCCGGGGTGGAGCGATCCTGCAGGAATCGGACTACCTGGAAGCCGCCGCCCGGACCGCAGAATTCATCAAAGAGCATCTCTACGATGAACAGCCCCGCACCCTGAAGCGCCGCTACAGAAACGGCACGGCGGGTCTGGCGGGGCAGCTCGACGACTATGCCTTCCTGGTGTCCGGTCTGCTCGAACTCTACCAGGCAAGCCACGTTCCCCGCTGGCTCGAGTGGTCGAAGGAATTGACCGAGACTCAGATGGAACTGTTCTGGAACGAAGAGGACTCCTTTTTCTACGACAGCGTCGAGGACCCCACGCTTAAGGTCCGGATGCGCGAAGGTCACGACGGGGCCGAACCGTCCGGCAATTCGGTGGCGGCCTACAACCTGCTGCGCCTCAGCCAGTTCTACAACAACAGCGAGTGGCGGAAGCGGGGCGGAAGCCTCATCGAATCATTTGCCGATTCGATCAACCGCTACCCGACGGCCTCACCGCTGATGTTGACCGCCTGGCGGCAGATTAACGCCAAATCGAGCCAGGTGGTCGTCGCCGGTACGCCCGGCAGTAAGGATACCGACGCATTGCTGGCCATCGTGCATCACCACTACGACCCCGCTCGGCTGGTAATGCTGGCCGACGGTGGGAAGAACCAAGAGTTTTTGGGGAGCCATCAGGAGTTCATGCAGACGGTCACTCCGGTTGAAGGCAAGGCGGCCGCCTATGTCTGCAGGAATTTCGTCTGTAAGCTGCCGGTCACCGAACCGGCAGATCTCAAGCGGCAGCTCGCCGGAAGCGGAAAAGAAGGGTAGGGAATTCTCAGAGGTGGACGTTCTCCGCCTTTACGGGGTGGCCCATGAACAGGGCGGCCTTGGATTCGAACACATCGGGATATTCGGTGGTGCGGAACAGGGTTTCACCATTTCTGCTGAGGCGCTGGGCCAGGTCGGACTTTTTCTTCAGGTAGTCGACCAGCTTTTCGGAGACGATCCTCCCCTGTTCAAGAATCTCGATATGGGGCGGCAGATGTTTTCTAATAACCTCGATCAACAGCGGGTAGTGGGTGCAGCCCAGGATCAGGGTGTCCAGCTCGCGGTCTTTGCTCAGAATATTGTCGATGTTCTTTTTGATGAAAAAATCGGCCCCCTCGGAGCCGATTTCGTTGTTCTCGACAATGGGCACCCACATGGGGCAGGCCTCCTGAACCGTGGAGACAATCCGTCCGCCGGACCATTTCTCAAGCTCGATCGGGTACGATTCGGAGACCACTGTACCCACCGTGCCCAGCACCCCGACTTGCCCGTTTCTGGTGATCTCGGCAGCTTTCTCGACACTCGGTCGAATGACCCCGAGCACGCGCCGGTCCGGGCCGATATGGGGCAGGTCCAGCACCTGGATATTTTTGAGCGCTTTGGCGGAGGCGGTGTTGCAAGCCAGGATTACCAGCGGGCAGTGCTGATTGAGAAGATATTTAACCGCCTGCAACGAATACTGGTAGACCACGTTGAATGAACGGGTGCCGTAAGGTGTCCTGGCGTTGTCCCCCAGGTAGAGGAAATCGTAGCCGGGCAGCGCCTTGATCAGCTCCTTAAGAACGGTGAGCCCGCCGTAGCCTGAATCGAAAACTCCTATGGGCCCCTTCATCATACTCGGTTTGACTAGCGAAATAAAATTACAGGACGGGCTTTTTGTGTCATATGCGCCACGTCGTGTCAATGAGGACACAATTGAATTGCGTCTCCGCCGGTCTCATTTAAGTACACAGTCTTTTTGATTCCAGATCTACCATCATTGTACACCAGTTTCGCTGATAGTTGAGGAAAAACAAGAAGATTTTGGCATCAAAATGTTGGTTTCGGGGACGCCATTAAATTGCGTCCCCGAAGGGTCTCAGCTCATTTGAGGTCGATGTCGGCCCAGTAGCCGACATGATCGGAAATCATGCGATAGGGCTCGGCAAGCAGGCCCGCCTCTTGCACGTTGAATTTGTTCCGGTCCACCCAGATATAGTCTCTGCGGCTCACCTTGTTCAGCAGTGTTCCCGCGGCCACGGCTTCTCGGGATAGTGAAGAATCGGCCAGCAGGCAGGAGTCGGCGACAAATTCCTGGAGCGGATTAAGCAGAGAATCATCGGGCGCGAGGTTGAAATCGCCGAGCAGACAGAGCGGTGTCGGCCACTGTTTGAGGAGCCGCAGGATATTTTCTATCTGCGTCTCCTTGTGGTCGTGATCGAGATGCACGTTGATGAAAGTTGCCATCTCTACGCCGAAGGAAACCCGGCATATCAACCCGGTTCTGCCGACGCCCGAGGTGCGGTCGATGAGCACGGACCGGCTGGCGGTCTCGGCCAGGTCCACCCGATAGAGAAAAGCCAGCCCCCACTCGAAGAAGAGCAGGCGGTAGCCGAGGGGATGCGAGACATAGACTGAATTCAGGCCGGCAAGCCGGGCAAGATTTTCCGCCTGGAGCTGGTTCCTTACCTCCTGCAGTGCGACGATGTCCGGCTCCACGCTCTTTATGGCCGCGGCAATGGCCTGCAGTTTCCCGGGTGAGGTGGGCAGGTCGTAGCCGGGGTCGCCCAGTTTCTCGGCGCCAGATCCATAGCGCATGTTGAGGGTCATGATCCGCATAATTCATCGCTGAGTTGCACTCTGCTTAAAATAATTATTCAATCGGTGAATACCACAACGGGGAGTGCGTCAATGACCGGCTTAACGCTCATTAACAAAAAGATTTTCACCCGGCGGGCGATTCGATACGGCCTGCCACAAGTTTTCCTGCCGCACAGGCCGTCTCAAATCGTGAACGTTAAGCTGTCTTACTCTAAAGAGGTTAATGATCTTGGTTTTACCCAGATCCAACTGGCCAGGACCAGGGCGCCGAAGAGCGAATAGATTATGGCGAATACCCAGAGCGGAGCGTCGTAGTAGATCAATTTTCCAACCCATTCCTGGACGAAGCTCCCCTGGTAGGCAGGCTGGCCCGCCGCCTGGCGGAGCCTGCTTTCCCAGATGGTCAAAGGGCAGTAGCGACCGAGCCAGGCCTGGGCCACGACGACTCCTATGGCAAGGAGATGACAGACGCGGAAGGCGAGGTTGCGCACCCAGCACCACTTTCTGAAGTAGCCGGCAATCACGCAGAGCTGCCCGCCGACGACATAGATGATAAAGGCGAAGTGGACGACCAGAATCGCATCGGCAGCAATCGGATAGAACGATTCCATGGCCTGCTCAGATGTGAGGGGTAGGAGGTTTTGGCACGCCCCGGACCCTAACGGTATGATGCATTATCTGATGTGCCTTATTTTGACGTCAGTGGAGTGCGCCTCCGTGACAACTAACCGATTTTTCCGACGGTGATGATGTAAAATGGCTCCACTTCCTCGCCGATCAATCTACGCACATCCTCGTCCACAAAAGCGCCGATCGGCACGGCCCCGATGTTCAAACTCTGCGCCTGGAGGCACAGATTCTGGGCGGCATGCCCGACCTCCAGTACGACATAGAGCCGCGCCCTGCGTCCATACTTGACGGCCATGCGCCCGACCACGCCGCCGATGACGATATTGGCCGCAGCCTCGGTGACGAAAGTCTGTCGCAGGGCGGCATCGGCGAGATCATCGGAGCGGTCCTCGGTATGCACCATTTCGAGGGAGTGTTTGTCCGTCCCGGGGCCGGGAAGGTAATGATACAGGCCCGGCTCCATCCCCTCGACCCGGTTAACCATCGCGTATACCTCAAGAGGGTAGAGGGCGCCTGCCGACGGTGCAGTACGGTAGTTGGTCTGCATGTCCTTATTACCGAGCTGCCAGTTCTCCACCTTGCTTATTCCCTGGCAGGCCCAGAGCAGTTGCGCCAGTTCCTCCAGAGTGAGCGCCGAGGCGGAGTAGCGCCGCACTGAACGGCGGTTGAGTAGTGCTCTTTCAATCGAATAATCGCTGTCGAAATTGGGCGGCGGCAGCGTGATGTTTCTCTCGTTTTCAGCCATGGATTCTCCAGATAATCCGGTATCTATATGATAGCTCATAGTTCGAGTAACTCCTTTACGACATCGCCCAGCGTGGGGCTGCCGTGGTCGCAATAGCTGTAGCGGACCCGCAGAATTTCCTTATCGACGGTCACCAGCCTTGCCAGATCAACCGGCGTGGCAGAAACCACCAGATCGCAGTCACAGCCGTTGATGGTCGCCTCAAGATCTTTTATTTGGCGCTCGCCGTAGCCCATGGCCGGCAGCACTCGGTCGATGTGCGGGTAGGTCTCGAAGGTCGTTTTCAATGTTCCCACGAGATAGTTGCGCGGGTCCACGATCTCTGCCGCGTCGCTGCGGGTGGCGGCAATGACGCCGGCGCCGAATTCCATGCCGCCGTGGGTAACGGTGGGGCCGTCCTCCACGACCAGAACCCGTTTTCCGGCGATGCGCTCAGCGTCGTCTGCGATTACTTCGGAGTTGGCCAGCACGATACGGGCGCCGGGATTGCGGCTGCTGATGTTTTTCTCAAGGGTTGTCACATCCTCTGGGGCGGCGCTGTCCACCTTGTTGATCAGAGCGACGTCGGCCAACAGCAAATTGGTTTCGCCTGGATGGTAGGTGGTTTCGTGCCCCACCCGATGGGGGTCGAGCACCACCACGTGGACATTGGGCTTGAAGAAGGGCGTGTCGTTGTTGCCGCCGTCCCAGATGATGATGTCGGCTTCCTCTTCGGCCTGCCTGAGCACTTTTTCGTAGTCTACGCCGGCGTAGATGACCCCGCCCAGATCGACAATTGGTTCGTATTCTTCGCGCTCTTCGATGGTGCACGAATGGGTATCGAAGTCCTCGTAGGAGGCAAAGCGCTGCACCACCTGTTTGGTGAGATCGCCGTAGGGCATGGGGTGGCGAACCGTGACCACGCGCTTTCCCGCCTCAGTGAGGACCCTGAAGAGCTGCCTGCTGGCCTGGGATTTGCCGCATCCGGTGCGGACCGCGCAGACCGACACCACTTTTTTGGTTGATTCGAGCATGGTGTAGGGCGCCCCGATAATGATGAAATCGGCCCCGGCCGCGGTGACCTGGGAGGCCTTGTGCATGACCTCGGTGTGTGATACATCGCTGTACGAAAAGGCCACGAGATCGACCTGGAAGTCCCTGACCATCTCCATTAGGGCTTCATCGTTTTTAACCGGGATCCCTTTTGGATACAAGGCCCCGGAGAGCTGCGGCGGATAGTGGCGGTCGTCGATGTCGGGAATCTGGGTGGCGGTGAAGCAGACCACCTCATAGCGCTCGTTATCCCTGAAATAGACGTTGAAGTTGTGGAAGTCGCGGCCTGCGGCGCCCATGATGATAACTTTTTCTACCATTGCCGTCTGCTCTTCTCAGTCGTAATAATTTGATGATACCTGACATCCACCTTTTCCCCTGCCTCTCAGTTCGCATTTTCAACAGTGCCAGAGACGACCATATGTACATTAGGTAAACATTGATTCGATTCAATCCAGGGGGCGATCGATTTCTTCTCGGTGATTACCTGCGGTGAAAACGGAAATGGTGATGATGAAAGAAATGGGGACACAAAACCTATCGTGTAACTAATGTCAGGAATACAATTTAGACGTGGTGGACACTATGCAGGACACGATATGATCTTTCCCCACTGAGAGTCATTGTCCGACCGCCACATCGTTCCGTTTATCGGACCGATAAGGTGGTTATTTTTTAGTTATACCGGAGAGAGGTCAGATTCATTCAATTCCCGTGGGAGGAATTGCTATGAACGGTATACTTCAGAAGTGGCTCCTCATTCTTCTCCTGATCCCGATCCTGATATTGCTTTTTTTAAATCGAGTCGAGGGACTTGATGGGCGGCAGAACAAAAATGGATATGTCATATCTGTGAGTGAAGTTTGGTGCCTCGGTGAGATAGGAAACGACCTTAACACCCCTAGCGCAGACGTTTTTCACAACCGGAAAGGATTGAAAAACGACATCGAGGTGCGCAAACCCCTGCGGGAATTGAATGCCATTGCTAAATCGGAATCTGAATCGATAGATGAGCTTATAGAATATATCACCATCTGGATTCCCAGGATTTACCACGAGCAGTTCCTGGTATACCCGGAGTGCATCATCATTCTGGAGACCAAGATCAATGATGAGGGCAGAGCCGAAGTGCGGTTCGGAGTGGCGATGGAGTGCAGCCATAAATCAAAACTGGCGAATCCCGTCACCATTTAAATGGATTGTCCTATGAGCGGTCTTGGATAGTTCGGATCGTCTCCAAAATTTCCGTGACAACCCTATGCCGAAATAATGGCAGGGGTGCGGTACTCCCCATTACGCCAGCCGAAACATTGTCCAGCGGGATGTCGCTATTTAATACTTACAGGTTCAAGCCCGAGTTGCTTTGAAATTAGGCTTTGCCGCCTAACAGGTAAATGGAACGCAGTGGTAGTGCGAAAGATATGATGATCCACCTGCTCATCCATTACCTCAAAGGTTGATACGCAGCCGCAGCGACATTGGGATAGCCAGGTAAAATAATCTGGCACTGCAAAAGAGACAGAGTCGCCTCTGTAGCTGTGTATCTTAAAAAACATCGGAAAAATCGACTGGAATATCGTCAAATTTGCCAAAAACACATGAAAATCATTAAAAATCGTTGTTTCCCATAGTTTTTTTTCGATATGATTTTATCTTGAACAGATGAGTGTCCTAAAGTGTTCTATGCGAAGGTGGACGAGAACGGACACATTAAACAACTGTCTGTGAGCAATTTGGTAAAAATTAAGACGTAAACCGTTCAGAGAGATTTTCAATGACTGGAAAAGAAAAGCTGCTGTCTGCGCTTAAAACAAAAGGCATAAAATACATTTTCGGCTACACCGGCGGGACCATAATGCCTGTTTTCGACGAAATGGATAAAATGGAGGACTTCGAGTTCATCATGTCGCGCCACGAACAGGGAGCGACGTTTATGGCCCAGGGTCTATCCAGAGCATCTCTATCGACCAATAATCCGCAACTCGGAACCTGTATGGCCACCTCCGGACCAGGGGCAATGAACCTGACCACCGGCGTGGCCGATGCCCATATGGATTCGGTGCCGATGCTGATCATAACCGGGCAGGTCGCCACCGGCGTAATAGCTACGGATGCGTTTCAGGAGAGCGACGTCGTCGGGGTGATGATGCCCATCTGCAAGCAGACCTATATGCCGCTGAACGCTGATGATATCGAGCCGACCATCCATGAAGCGCATTATGTGGCAACCACTGGGCGCGGGGGACCGGTTCTGGTTGATATTCCAAAGGACGTGCAGAATGATTCGGTATCGCCCAAATATCGTTTTAATGTCAAAGGGTACCGACCAGTTCTACCGGGATATCTGTACCATCCCGCCCCTGACCGTGAACCGCTGGATCGGGCCATAAAGCTCATCAACAAGAGCGTGAGGCCATTGATTTTCTGTGGTCATGGAGTCATAAACAGCAATGCCGGCGCCTTGCTGCAGCAGTTTGCCGAAAAGGTGAATATCCCCATCGCGTTCACCATGCACGGCATCTCGGCGCTGCCCACCGATCACCCGCTGAGCCTTGGAATGATGGGCATGCACGGTACTGTCGAGGCCAATAAAGCGGTAATGGAGGCGGATCTGCTCATCGCTTTCGGCATGAGGTTTGACGATCGGGTTACCGGGAAATTAAACGAGTATGCCGCCAACGCCGATGTGATTCACGTGGAGATTGACCCTTCCGAAATCGACAAGAACGTCGCCACCTCCGTTGCCGTGAATGCCGATGTGGTAAATACGCTGCGTCTCCTGCTCGATGATCCGCTGCTCACCTATAAACCTCGGCGCCGCTGGTTCAAACAGATCGATGAACACCGCAAGGTGATGAAGGATGAGCTGCAGGCCGAGATCGAGGAAGGGGTTGGAGATACCGGTAAACTGTTGATGAAAACAATCGTCGACAAGCTGTCCAAGGTGACCAAGGGCAAAGACCTCATTGTCCCCGATGTCGGTCAGCACCAGATGATGGCTGCACGATTCTACAATTACCAGACCGAAAACAGCTGGTTCGGCTCAGGCGGGGCCGGCACCATGGGTTGCTCACTACCCATGGCAATTGGCGTCAAGCTGGCCCGGCCCAAGGAGAGGGTTTGGTCAATCAGCGGGGATGGCGGTTTTCAGATGAACATGCAGGAATTGGGAACCATCATGGAGCATGAGATTGACGTCAAGATTCTGCTGTTCAACAACGGCTACCTCGGCATGGTCAGGCAGTGGCAGACCCTGTTTTTCGATGGCCGTTACAGCGGCACACCGATGCAGAATCCGGATTATGACCACATCGCCCAGGCTTATGGCATACCCTATATTAAGGTGGAGAAAGTCAAAGACATCGAACCGGCACTGAAGAAGGCAGTCGCCCAGAAGGGGGCCATAATGGTTGAATTTGACTGCGATCCCAGTGAAGTAATTCTGCCCATGATTCCTTCGGGGGGCGGGTTCGACGATATGATAGTGACACGGCCCGGCAAAGAAAAATCAGCATTAAAAAAGAAGAAGAAGGGAAGTAAATCATGAAGAGAAGAGCCATTTTAGCATTTATGCTCGACCGTCCGGGCGTGCTCAACAAGGTGTCCATGCTGATTCGAAAAAAAATGTATAATGTCGATACATTAACGGTCTGCAGTTCGCGAGTTCCCGGGATAAGCAGGATGACCATTACGCTTCGGGAGGACGACATTGCCAAGGTCACCCAAGTGATCAAACAATTGGAGAAATTCACCGAGGTGATTTCCGCTAAAGAGCTTGATACCAATAAAAGCTACTGGCGCGAGGCGGCGATCGTCAAACTTGAAATTGATTCCGATCATCTCAAATCTTTACAGGACCGGTTTAATTTTGAGATGCTCGAGAAAAAAAATAGGGATATTCAGATTATCCAGGTAGCCGGCTCGACCGCCCAGATTGACACCTTTCTCGATGAGATCGGCAGGGAAAATATCATCGAGATCGCCCGCACCGGCGTCGCCGCCATGGAGAAATAGAAAGGGCGGAATTGAGACTTTCGGTAAAATTCGGGGGCGCACCAGACGAAATAGACATCGATTGTTCGGTCCCCTCACATTTGAGCGATTGACAATCCTAAATACTGTTTTCGAGGAGGGATGAAGCCATGACTATCATTACGATTTCCAGACAGGCAGGGAGTCTGGGGGATGAAATAGGTAAGGAAACGGCTCGCATCCTCGGATACGATTACATCGAAAAAGTACAGATCAGTGAGATTCTCTCTGGGCTGGGTTTTTCACTGTCGGATATTGACAGATTTGATGAAAAAAAACCATCTGTCTGGCAAAGCCTCAGCACTCAAAAAGAGTTGTTTGCTCATTATATCAGGGCGGCCGTCTATGAACTAGCCGCTAGAAGAAATGTGGTGATCATCGGCCGCGGTGGACAGGCAATTTTAAAAGACATTCCCGGTGCGCTACATGTCAGGATCATCGCTCCTTACAAAACTCGGGTGAACCGGTTGACGGAGCAAAGAAGCTATAAAGAAAGAGACGCACAGAGGATCATCCGACAAAGAGACAGCGATTCTTCTGGCTATTTGAGTACCTATTTTGATGCCGATTCAAACGACAGCAATCTCTATGATCTGGTAATAAGCACACGTGTTCTTACACTGAAAAAATGTGTTGAACTCATTGCCTGTGCGGTTCAGCAAGATGAGATCCAGATGAATCCGCCGTCATCAACATTGTTATTAGATCTCGCTATAAAGCACAAAGCCGAAGCGGCCATTCTGAAAGTCACCGGAGGGGGAGAGTTGGTGAATCTTGAAATCGATGCAGGAGTTGCCTCACTTTCGGGCTTGGTTGAGTCGACAGCAGAAAAAAACAATTGTGGAAAGGTCCTGATGGAGATCCAGGGAATTAAATCAGTGCGCAACGAATTAGGTGTACGGAGTAAAGATGGACGCATCTTTTAACCAGATTTTATTGTTCCGATTTTCAACCCATTTCTCCTAAGTGGTATTTACCGATTTGATCACCGGTCCTCCGTAACTGAAACCTCGGGTGGACAGAATGACAGGACCCCGATGTGGACGCCACATCGATAGCCTTCGCCATGTGTAATCAGTCGCATGAGATGACTAATCCTTACGGATAATCTGCGTCAGGTCTTCACCTTCAATGTCAACAAAGCTTCAGGCTGACAGGTCTTTGCACATCAAACGTCGACATTGGGGGTATCGACTATATGAGTAGATGAGAATCCAATCGTCAACGACCTGATAAAAAAGGAGAGACTACTATGAGAATCCATCACCTTGCAATCCTTGTGCTTCTCACAACCCTATTACCGATCAGCGCTGGATGGGCGGAAGATCTGGAAGACGGTTTTATGGGGTATCAGTGGGGCAGCGATATCTCCAAGTACCCTGGGCTCAAGCAGTTATACAGCAAAGGCGGGCTGACCTTCTATGCAAGCCCGGGTGAATCATACGCTCTCGAGGATATGACGATAGGAGACGTGATCTATGGATTTTACCGGGGCAAGTTTTATGCAGTCTACATCAACCTGGACACCCTTGAGAAATATGACGCGGTTGAGAGAATAATGAAGGTAAAATACGGCCTTCCCGATCACAAGAGCTCAGCGAAGGAAAATCTTTTCACCTACAAGTGGAAATACAGAGACGTCACCATTAAACTGAAACGAGATCAGCTGCAGGGCAGTATGAAAGTGGCTTTTTATCACGAGCCGACATCGAATGGGCTGGATCAGGAGCGGCGGCTGATTGAAATTGAAACCTCGGATCAGTTTTTTCCGCTGGAAAAGAAAGAGAATATCGACATGGTCCCATTCCTGGATTTTTGGGATATGCGGTAGTGGTGTGCAGAGATCAAAAAATAGATTCGGTTTATAAGTTATTTTACCAATACAGGATTCTGACCTAGCCAATTCGACACTGTTTTTATACGGTAAGAAACCTAGAACACGTTTGTAACTTGTATTCTCCTTGACAGTGCAGGTAGTCCGTTATCTGATCAGCCACGCCATTCAGTAACCCAGACAACATGCCCTCCAACCACAGTGGGATGTTGTAAAAAAGGGTCTGTTAATACCACTATTATCCCCTTATCTCTTGTCGAAGGCTCAGGCTCGATCCTCCTTAACTTATGGCAAATCTGTTTTATGTTGAGGGGGTTGGGCGTCACATTAATCGGCATGGCGGACTTTTAATAAAGCTTATTTAAAAATGTAAAATATGATCCGAACGATTCTGTGGTACACTTTTTTCTGGCTCTACCAGCTGGTGAGCCTTTCGTTTTTCATTCCACTCGCACTCCTGCGCCTGGTCAAACTCAAGGAGCGGGAGGAGGCCTACATTCATTACGTCACCAGCTCCTGGACGCGCCACGCACAACCGACTACTCTTCGCCTACTTCATTCCGAATTTGTAAAGCAGCAGGCCGACGATCAGACCGGCGATCACCTTAACCAGGGTCTGGAATGATCCTTCCCTGAAAAAGCGGAGCAATCCAGCCTTGAACGCGCTTTTTTCGTGTACCTGGGTGATGAGCACGTCGCGGTGGATCTGGGGTAGCAACCGCCTCAGCTGATCGCGTTTGAGGCCGCTGACCACCAATTCGGAGTAAGGCCCAACTTCATGCACATCGATGCTGATCCGGCGGGGCGCGATTTCCGCCTCACTGCCGTCCAGCGAAGAACTCTGCAGTCTCTGGGCGCGAAGTTTGCCATCTGCTTTGACTGCTTTGGCTTTGGCTCTGGCCTCGTCCCTGATCTGCTTGACCTGGGCTTTTGTCTGTTTTCGCCGCTTCTTCTCTTCAGCATCCATGGGGCCACCATAAATGAGGGGTAATCCAATAGAGGGATTTTTTTCTAATCGGCGGCGCCGATCAAGTTAAATGTTACAAATTATATACCTTTTTCACAATAGCACTTTTCGTCGAAACAGCCTCTGAGGTGGGTAATAAGAAAAGTTCGCCAATCAACTCACCGTAAGCGTCAAGGCCTGCAGGCGGCGGCTCGAGGTAAGGTGAAAGCCAGATAAATTGCAGCGGAACGGAGTGGGTGGTTATTTGGGCTATTGGCGGGAAGCAACGGATGTGAACAAAACGATCAGACCAACGAACAGCAATCCAGCGACAACGAACAGAAATCTGAGCATGACCGACTCCTTTTGAGAACTGGTCCCCCTTGATGGTGGCCAATGATGGTGTGGGATTTGTTAGTCGAAAATGAAGATTGTGTTCAGGTTTGGCTTAGGAAGCTCTAGACGAAGACCTGCTGGGCGGTGATCGGCTCACTGCCCAGCTCCGGTGTCCGGCGTAAATAAGTGCCGTCCGGCTGCATCTCCCAGGAATTGGTGTTGTCCGATTCGTAGACTGAGAGAATTCGTTCAAGCTCTTGCTTCACATGGGGGTTCTGGACGGGCATCACCGATTCCATGCGCCGATCGAGATTTCTTTTCATCCAGTCGGCTGATCCGAGCAGAATGATCGGGTCACCACCGTTTTCGAATCGGTAAATCCGGCTGTGTTCCAAAAAACGTCCGAGAATGGAGTAGACCCTGATGGTTTCCGATAATCCTTCAACTCCGGCGCGCAGGCTGCACAAGCCACGGACGCACAGGGTGATCGGCACCCCGGCTTGACTGGCCTGATACAATTCGCGTATGATTTTCCGATCCTGGAGCTGGTTGATCTTGGCCTTGATGCCTGCCGGCTTGCCGGCCTGATGATTGGCTGCCTCCTGCCGGATCAGTTCGGTGAACCGTTCTCTCATGTTGTGGGGAGCGACCAGCAAGAGATTGTAGTCCTGGGGCGGAATGGCACCGGTCAGCTCGTTGAATAGTTTGGCGACGTCTTCGCCCAGTTCGTCATTGCAGCTGATCACGCCAAGATCCTCGTAGAGCCGCGCGGTTCCGGTGTGGTAGTTGCCGGTGCCGACGTGCACGTAGCGCTTTATTCCCTGGGCCTCTTCGCGCACCACCATGGCAAGTTTGACATGGGTCTTCAAAATTTCGACACCGTACACCACATGGGCGCCCGCCCGCTCCAGCTGCTTGCCCCATTCGATATTGGGCGCTTCATCGAATCTGGCGGTAATCTCCACCAGCACTGCCACCTGCTTACCGCGCCGTGCCGCATCCATGAGCGCCCTGATAATCGGTGAGTCTTTGGAAGTGCGATAGATGGTCAGCTTGATTGCCAGCACCTGAGGATCTACAGCCGCATGCTGAAGCAGGCTGAGAATCGAAGTATCGAAATCCTGATAGGGGAGATGGATGAGAATGTCGCGTTTCTTTATCTCCTGGAAAAATCCATTGTGATCTATCGGGCTTATTTTTCTGAGCCGGGGATGGGGTACGGGATGATGGGGCTGGTCCCGCAGGTGCTCCTTGCCCGTCACTTTGAAATCCAGCAGATCGGAACAGCCGATGAGTCCCCGGATGGGCATCACCAGCCTATGATCGATGCGAAGCTGCTCAACCAGCCAATTGCGGAGGGCCTCGGGGATTGAATCGCTCACTTCCAGCCGCACGATGCCGGCAAATTTCCGGTAATTCAGCTCAGCGGTGACCATGCCGATAATGGAGCCTGGCGGGAGTTCATCAGCTGAGTGGTCGTCTAGCCTGGCACGGTCCCAGGGGTTATCTTTTGCAGCTCTGGTGACTCGGAAGAAATAGGTGTCAAATGATGTTGCCTTGGGAAAGAGAAAATGAAGGTTGTGGGCGATGACCTGCTCGAGGGGGACAAATCCACGGTATTTCGGCAGCGGCACCCAGCGGCTCCTGTTGGAGGGTACTTTAAGACGCACGAAACGGTTCCTGCCGCCGTCATTGGTAATGGTGATGGCAAGGTTGAAGCTCAGATTAGAGATAAAGGGAAACGGGTGGGCCGCATCGACGGCCAGGGGCGTCAGAATCGGTAGTACCGACTTTTTGAAATAGTTCTCAAGATAGTTCTGATCCCGCTTGGCAAGCGCCGGATAATCCATGAGATGAATACCTTCAGCTGCCAGAGCGGGGCGCAGGGTGTCTTCAATGAGGTCATCGAGGATCCTGGTCTGGCCCTCGAGTTCTTTCCAGCACATGGCCAGCTCTTCAACAGGAGTGTGCCCATCGTAGCCAATATGCTGAGGTTTTTTCTGAATTTTCTGGTGCAGTCCGCCCATACGCTTCATGACGAATTCGTCATAAATCATGCCCATGATGCCGGCAAATTTTACCCGCTCAAGAAGCGGCAGCGAAGTGTCTTCAACCAGATCAAGCACTCGCCGGGCAAACGACAACCAGCTCAGCTCGCGATTGATGTAGGCCTCGTAGGAGTCTATGTCATGAATAGGCACGTTCATAATCCTGCTCGGCGCTGCGCACACCCTTCAACTCAGAATACCGGTTCAAACACCTCGTAGAACGTTAGTTCACCTATAAGGCTGTCGATACCGTCCTGGATCGTTTTTCTCTCCGGGTTGACGAACCATGCTTTCCAATCATCCTCGGTCTCCCAGATACTGACGACCATATAGTCGTCCGGATCCTCTCTGCTCTGAAGGGTATTTGTTAACACATAGCCCGGCTGTTTACGGGCCCGCTGGCTCATTTCCGCGAGCAGAGGAACGAGCTTGCCGGCCCCCTGTTTTTATGAAAGCGTCTCGTACTTGTAGGGCCTCCGGTGCGTGCAAAGTGCTTCTACAAAATAAAATCATAGTCAAAACTGTACCCACTAGATTGGCTTTTGGCAACCGAACCAGATGCTGTCGTTCAATGTTTAATGGGGATGGGGCCGATTCGCAGATATGTGCCCACTTGGAAAAGAAAATTGCTCAGCAGAAATTTTGCAATGTGGTGTATTTCACAATTCAAAATTAAGGAATTTCACTTCTCTATTCAACCGCTGAGAGTCTACTGATCTATTAAGCCTGAGCGCATTGTGGCGAGGGGATGATTATGGTTGGTGCATCAGTCGCTTACGGTGAGGGACCAGGAGCCATTATCTGTATCGCGGCTGATTTGAGCACACACTTACTAATTGGGAGGCAGTAGTCATGGAAAGAAATTCGGTTGCCTGGTTTGAAATCTATGTGAAAGATATGGAGCGGGCCAGAAAATTTTACGAAACGGTCTTTGACGTCACACTCGAAGAACTGGAGGCACCGTTTCCCGAGATCGAGATGTGGTGTTTTCCGATGTTTGAAGATGGGCCCGGCGCAGCAGGCGCGCTGGTCAAGAAGGAAGGCTTGAGTTCCGAAGGCATGGGCGTGCTCATCTATTTCAGTAGCCAGGATTGCGCCATCGAGGCAGTCCGGGTGGTTGAGCACGGTGGAAGACTGATCCAGGACAAGATGGCCATCGGCATCTACGGCCATATCGTCATGGCAATCGATACTGAGGGCAATATGTTTGGGATACATTCACGCCACTAACTATAACTGGCGCCATAAGTCCGAAACATCTTACCAGGCTGCGTCACTCGCTTTGCTGCCTGCTCATAGCGCTGCAAGGCTGCTCCGCCGGCTACTCGCTCGCTTCTTGCCTGGTTAAGTGTCTTGAAATGATATCGGTATGTATCCCATTCATCCGGATACGCTCCTTTTCCCCACGGAAAAATTTTCGCGCTCAATGAAGAACCTGGGCGTAAAAACAATTTTTGAGTATTCCCTGATGTCCGTTGCTCTGGGCATATCCGGCAGGAGTGATTACCTGTCAATATAAGCGAGCAGAGTTCTCACTCGTTCTCAGCAGAACAAAGCATCAATGATTGTGAAAATTAACCTGAACCGAGGGAGTTGAACGAAAAATGGCTGATCTTAAAGCAAGTTACATGGGCATTGAGCTGAAGAATCCGGTGGTCGCAGGGGCCTGCGACCTGACTGCGAACCTTGATACCATCAAGAAGATTGAAGATTCAGGCGCCGGTGCTCTGGTACTTAAAAGTTTATTCGAAGAACAGATTCAGTTGGAGCAGGCACGGTTTGATGAGGAAATGCAGCAGTTTGACGATCTGCATGCCGAGATGACCGATATTTTCCCGGAGATTGAGCACTCGGGTCCCGACGAACATCTGCTATTTGTGCAGAAGGCCAAGGAATCCTGCGATATTCCAGTGATTGCCAGTTTGAACGCAGTGAACAGCGCCACCTGGACGGAATGGGCCAAAAAGCTGGAACAGACCGGTGCCGATGGCCTGGAACTGAACTTCTTCGCCAATCCCGATCTCCAGGACGCCGAGGGAGCCTCGATTGAGAAGAACCAGATCAGCGTGGTCAAAGAGATCGCCTCTTCGCTGAAGATTCCGGTGTCCGTCAAAATGAGCGTGTTCTACACCGCCCCCCTGGCCGTGGCCAAGGGGTTCGTCGAGGCCGGCGCCAAAGGGTTGGTGATGTTCAATCAATTTTTCCAGCCTGACATCGATCCTGAGAATGAAACCAGCACCATTCGCATCAATCTCAGCGAGAAAAGCGCCTGCAAGCTGCCGCTTCGCTATTCGGGATTGCTCTTTGGAGAAACAGACGCCGCTGTGATCGCCTCGAGCGGCATCATGGACGGCAAGGACGTGGCCAAGATGATCCTTGCCGGCGCCGATGCGGTGCAGGTGGTGAGTACTCTCTACCGACACAAGGTCTCGCAGATTGGTGTCATGGTCGACGAACTGGGTGGCTGGATGGACGCCAAGGGCTACGGTTCGCTGGACGATTTCCGCGGCAAGATGAGCCGCAAAAACAGCTCCGATCCCTGGACCTATAAAAGGGCCCAATACGTCCAGCTGCTGATGAAATCCAACCCCGTGGCGGGGACCCGCTGATCAAAATACCACTTAACACACTACTCTACAATCCGCCTCCGCGAGGGGGCGGATTGCGACATTGTCCAGGCTATCACACGCTGTCGGATTATTGACGCCCAGGTGACTTAGTTGCTCTGATGAGCGGTTTGGTGGACTGTCGTCTTCAGGCATTTGCAATCCTATTTTTCTCCGGTATTGCGACAACGGCTGAGAGATCATTCATCTCAACCCATATCAGCCTCTGAACAGATTTGAATCGCTTGCTGAAAGCGATAATATCGCGTGGTGGTGGTATCGTTCTTGCCGTGTTTTCGTCTGAGCTTAAAATGTTAGTGAAACTCGAAACAGTTTTGGGTAGGGTGAAGAAATTAATATTTTCCACTAATGATTTATGAGTTGTCCATGAGTTCGACACCAGATTTAACCGCCAGCCAGGAAGACTACCTGGAAGCTATCTATCATATCTCGGCCAAGAAGATGGCCGCCAGAGCAAAGGACATTGCCGAAAGACTCGGTGTCCGCGGATCATCAGTCACCGGTGCCCTCAGATCACTGGGGGCACTGGGTTTGATCAACTACGCTCCGTACGATTTGATTACTCTCACGGGAAAGGGAAAAGTGGTCGCGGAAGAGATAGTAAAACGCCATTCCGCCCTGGAGAGATTTCTCGTCAATGTTCTCGGAATTGATGAAAAAGAGGCCGATGAAGCAGCCTGTAAAATGGAGCATGCCGTTCCCAAGCCGATCATCGAGCGGTTGGCAAAATATTCAGAGTACGTCGAGAAATGCCCCAAGGGGGGAGTGAGCTGGGAATCGGGGTTTGGCTACTATTGCAAGCAGGGATGTACGACCGAGGATTGCCAGCGCTGCACCGCTGAAGATCAGCAGGTGTAACTTAGCTGATCAATCAATAAGACAATAAATTAAATCCCCTGCCATTTACATTACAGAAATGGCAGGGGATTTAATTTTCCGGCCTCCACACCGACAGTGGGTATCTCTCAGGTACAGTTTTTTATGACTGGCGGAGGGGCAACCACTGGCATATCTGACTGCTCTTTCTTGCCGAGTATATGAAGCCACCCATAAATGGCCGTGAGCACAGCCAGCGACAGAAAGATGTAGAACAGGTTGTGTCCTTCGGCAACCTGGTAAAAGAAGGTTGCGACTGACCAGGCGAGCAGAGTTGAATAGACCGCCATGACTGCCGCGTAGTAGCCGCCCATCTCCTGACGTGCAGCACCGATGACCGCAAGACAGGGGAAATACATCAGGACGAAGAGCAGGTAGGCAAAGGCCGAGAAGACGGTGAAGTTGGCGGCAATATGCTGGTAGACCGAAGTGTCCGCGCCGATTTCCTCGGAGATGGTGGACTGGTCTTCGGAGATAAGGCCGATTCCGATTAGATCGAGGGAGCTGATGATGCCGGCCAATCCTTCGCCGACCGTGGTAAAGGCCTCGGTGATTGCGCCACCCACGTCCAGACCGCCTGCTTCTTCTGTAGCGGCTGCTTCCGAGTTCACCGACATATCGTTGGCAGCATAAAGCGCGTTGATCGTACCTACTATTGCTTCTTTGGCGAACAGCCCGGTAAATAGCGCTACCGATGCCGGCCAATTATCTTCGCTTATGCCCATGGGCTTGAAGACAGGGCCGATCGCCTTGCCGGCGTATGCTAGGATCGATGATTTAGAATCCTCGTTGCCAAAAGAGAACTCGCCATTTTCGTAACCGATGGAATTCAGTACCGACAGTACGAACACTGCGGTGACGACGATGATGCCGGCGCGCTTGATAAAGGAGCGCAGGCGCAGCCAACCATTTTTGATTACCGCCCCAAGACGGGGTACATGGTAAAGGGGCAAATCCAATACAAAGTTGGATGGAGTTCCCTTAAACAGTGTGTTTTTTAGGAAATAGCCGGTCAGGATGGCCATAAATAGGCCGGTCAGGTAAATGAGAAATACCGCCAGGCCTGAGTAGGCGCCAAAAAGCGCGGCACAGAACAGGGCATAGACCGGCAGACGGGCGCCGCAGGACATGAACGGGGCCATGAAGATGGTCATGAACCGGTCACGCTTGTTGCTCAAGGTTCGGGCAGCCATGACCGCCGGTACTGTACAGCCGAAACCAACAACCATTGGTATGAAGGCCGATCCCGGCAGACCGATTTTTCTCATGAACCGATCAGCCACCACGCCGACTCGGGCCATGTAGCCCAAATCTTCTAAAATAGCCAGGGCCAGGAACATGAAAAAGACCACCGGGACAAAGGTGGCGACGGTCTGGCAGCCGACTCCGATACCGCCGGCCATCATTACTATCAGCCACTCGGGACTGCCAACGGCTTCAAGAAGCGCTGCGGGAATGTCGACGAACACAAGCCCGCCAATGATGTCGAAAAAGTCGATAAAGACAGATCCCAATCCAATCGCAAACCAGAAAGTAATAAACATCGATGCCATGAAGATCGGAATTGCGGCAAACCGATTCATGACGATGTTGTCGACCCTGTTGGTAAAGTTGGTGCTTCTGTCCTTTACCTCGCGGGCTACCCGGCTGTAGATATCGTCGATGTGGGAATATTTTTTCACCGTATCCATAACCGCCTGGGTCGATACATGGGAATCGTGCGGCGGCAGGTGGTCGAGAGTCTGTTCTATCTGTTCCACTGCATTCCTGACTGAACCCTTGTCGACTGCGACCACTGGAATGACGGGAAGTCCCAGATCCTGGCTGAGGCGGTCCATGTCTACCTTGATACCCTCTTTTTCGGCCACGTCGAGCATATTGAGCAGAACGACGATCTGGTTGGTCCGCTCCTTGAGGTCCATTGTCAGGTACAGGTTGCGAGTCAGATTGGTGGCGTCCACCACGTTGATGATCAGATCGTATTCGCCGCTGGTGATAACCTGTTCGGCAACCTGCTGATCGGGGGTGTCGGGGCTTAGATTGTAAGTACCCGGCAGATCAACCAGTTCCACCCGGGTATTTTTCAACGGAAACGAGCCTTCGATCTTCTCTACGGTGACACCGGGCCAGTTGCCAACTTTCTGGCGGGCTCCGGTAAGGCTATTGAATAAGGTCGTTTTTCCGGAGTTGGGCACTCCGGCAATGGCGATCCTTTCTATCTTGTGCATCCTACAGCTCCTTGACCAAGATCTCCTGGGCCTCTTTTTTGCGCAAAGCGATGCGGCTGCCACGAATTTGCACGACAATCGGATCGGATATGCTGACCGGAGCGAGTTCTACGGGCGTTCCCTTTACAAAACCCATCTTATATAATTTCTCGGCGTACACCGATGATTCTGATGTGAAGCCCTGGACTTCATAGGTCTTGTCTCTTCTGATTTCTGAGAGATTAACTTGAGAGTTCATTGAGTTACCTTAAAAAATATTTCTAAAATGTCGGTGGAGTGACGAATACCCATGCACATACTTTTCCTATTTAATCATGAGAGCGAAAATAAATGAATTGACTGTAGGAGTCAACAAAAAAGTTAGCCTTGCCTATCATTAGTGTCAGCACCTAATTAGTTCCGGGCTAGCTACTTTGTTAGTGGCCCGAAATATTCACGGTGTGCGGGCTTGGAAAATCTGCCATCCCACCCTGTGTTAACCCTGCTAAAAACCATTATCTGTCCGTTATTGTCACTCTTTTTCAATGTTGACATCGCATTATCTGTCGGGTATTGCTGGGAGCATATTTCAGGTTCCACCCTGGTGGTGAAAAGGGAACCCGGTGAGAATCCGGGACGGGCCCGCCGCTGTAATCCCTGCTCTTGAATGGTGTACTCAGTTCAAGAGAACTCTCTCAACATCTCGTGTCACTGCTGTGCAAGTGGGAAGGCCGTTGAAAGGGAGGGACAGTCAGAAGACCTGCCTGAAAAAATAATGAGACGCTTCCCGTGGACAGGGGAGGCTAATGCGTGGGAATAACAGGGAGTCCCCGGGTCATTGTGATCTGGGGACTTTTTTTATGGCCAATAAAACGCAATAAGGAGAGAAGCATGTTGAAACTGAGGATTTGTGTCGCTGTCTTTTTGGCCTGCGGTCTGATGCTGGCCGGAGTGAGCGGAGCCTCCCATCATGGAGAAGAGAAGGAGAAAAAGGTTGGTATCCTGCTCGTTGCATTTGGTTCCAGTGAAGATAGTGCCCAGGTGTCATTCGAGAATATCGACAAGAAGGTAAAAGCGACCTACCCCGGTATCCCGGTGAAATGGGCCTATACCTCCCACATCATCAGGAAAAAACTTGCAGGGCAGGGAAAAGAACTGGACTCGCCGGAAGTGGCGCTCGCCAAAATGGCAGATGAGGATTTCACCCATGTGGCTGTCCAATCGCTGCACACCATCGGCGGTGCCGAGTACCATGACCTGCACAGGTCCATCAGTGCCTTTACGGTCATGGGAGCCTTTGAAAACATTCTTCTCGGCTACCCGCTGCTGGCTACCCAGGAGGATTTGGAACGAACGGTTGAAGCAATTTTAGCGAACATCCCTGCCGAGCGCAATAAAGAGGAGGCGGTCGTCCTCATGGGACACGGCACCCACCATCCATCCAACGCCTTTTATTCCGCCCTCAATTTCCAGGTCCAGCTTAGAGACCCCTACGTCTTCATCGGTACCGTCGAAGGGTATCCGGAACTTGATACCATCCAGGCGCTGCTGCAAAAGAACGATATAAAGAAAGTATATCTGATGCCGTTCATGTCCGTAGCCGGAGATCACGCGAAAAACGATATGGCCGGAGACGAGGATGATTCTTGGAAGTCGATTCTCACAAAAGAGGGTTACGAAGTGGTTACGGTACTTAAGGGAACCGCTGAATTTGATGAGTTCGTCGAAATTTGGGTGGATCACGTCAGAGGACCGATGAGCCACTTCTAGACTCAATTAGTCGACTATTGTATTAGTTGCCCGGATTTCTGGTGACTCTGTTCCTCTAGCGGGAAAGCAGTTCGGAAATCCGGGTTTTTACTACAGGTCCGCTCAAAAATCCTCGTGCACCACCATTGGGGACACACAAGATTCCTCAGCGCCAGCTGTGTCGGCTACTCTGCCGCCAGTACCTTGTCAATCGTTTCCTGCAGAACCGGGTCTTCGTCAATGTCTTTGGTTAGATAGGTGCCGGCGGCTGGCGAAGCGTCGGATATCCTGGAGGCTGCCACGATCCATTCCACCGCCATATCGACCGGAATCAGGCCGGTATCGATTACCAGATTAAACTGCTCGGCACGGTGGAAATCTGCATCGTAAAAACCATTTACAAACATGGCCCTGGCCCGGTCATTGTCCTTCACCAGTTTTTCCATGAGTCGCATATCATCGGATCCTTCCCGCTCAACAATCTTGCGCAACCGAGTTTGAAGGGGCGCCTGGACCCGCACATGCAGGGCCCCAGCGAGATTCTTCAGGGCGGCAAAGCCACCCCGCCCTAGAATCACCGTATCTCCATGTTTGGCGATGCCTAGCATCACCGTGTTGAGCATGGAAACGAGATGCCTGGTTTCGTGATCGAGCCTCGACCACAATCGCGGCGGTGCCTTGTAAAAACTGTCAAGATGATCGAGGCCGTACTGTTCAAGAATCTTTTCAAGGGTCTGCTTGGTTACCAGCGGGTAGGACAGCTTCTGCGAGACTTTTTCTGCTATTGCCGCCCCTTCGCTTCCCAACAGTCGTGAAATCGTTATTGTGGCCATATCGATTCCTCCTCGATTTCAGCTACGATGATGTCTGTGGATTTGCCCACATGAGCCAGCCTATTCGCTCATTCTACCTCTATCTAATTGTCCAACATTGGCAGTGGGGAATCAACCCGTTGATCCCTACAAAATGAAATAAGTCCAAATCATCCGATAAAACCTTTACGTCGGGAACGCAATTGAATTGAATCTCCGAAAGGCCTGAGGCTCCTCATTATTTGGTGGAATTTTCTATTCTCAAAGGCGGGGTGTGACATCCGGAACCTCGTAGTTATAATTGATCTAGTACACGTCAGTAGCACAGACGTGCCTCTCTCAGACATTCGGAGGATACGATGGACTCCATCACCATTTTTAAAAAAGCACTGGAATTCGAGAAGAAAATTCGGGATCTCTACCTGTCTGCCATCGATATCGTCGATGATGAAAGGGGGAAAAAAATATTCAAAACCCTGGCGCAGGAGGAGCAGTCTCATGTTGATTTTCTCGAGCACAGCATTGGTACTCTTTCCGATCAGGGCAGCATCAGTTTGAAGACCTTTAACACCATTGTTCCCGACACCAAGGACTTGAATAAAAACATCGCGTCGATGAAAGTCGACATTCCGGAACAGATGCTTGGCGATATCAAGAGGGTGCTCAGCAGCGCGCTGAAACTTGAAGAGGAAACCACCCAATATTACGAAAATGCCTTCGCCTCGGCAAAGGGCGACATCAAAGAAGTGTTGGGAAAATTCATTATAATTGAGCAGCGGCATACCGATGTCGTCAGGTTCGAGCTTGACCATGCTTCCCGCAACGGCTACTGGCTCGGTTTTCCGGAAATCAGTATGGAGGTTGGCTGATCTTTTTCAGGGCGGCCGCAGCGCATCGCCTGATCATCATTGACGTCGGGCCAGGTGAGTTAGCCCCCTTCAGAAGAGCACGGCGAATGGTTCGTAAAGTACGTTCCAGACCACAAAGAGCCAGATGACCCCGCCCGCCATGATGGTCATTCTGCTGTGGTAGAGACCTACCGGGATTAGGATAGTGCTCAATAGTCCCAAACAGTAGAGAAAAGATTTTTCGAAGTTGGAGCCGCCGGCGAGCAGAAAAATCTGCGTCCATAGGTAAGCTGCCAGCGGGGGTGACAGGGCAATTAGGATATTGGTGATCATGTGTTCCTCTGGTTGATGCGCGGCTGCGGTAGTTGTTTATATTTGGCAGCTATGATACCTCATTGCCCTAATATTGCACCAGAAATACGGCATCGCCGAAGCGGCTGGCTGCAGAGGTACCAATAATTGCGCAGCCGTTGCACTTAATTACTATCAAGGAGAACCCAATGAAAAGCTTAGTGATTCTAACGGCGCTATTGCTTCCAGTATCCGCTTTAGCCCAAAACCCGCAGACCATGAATCAGGGCAACATGCAGAACATGATGCAGGTCATGCAGAAGGTACAGAAATGTATGGCCTCCATCGACCAGGCCAAGTTGCAGGATCTTCAGGTAAAGTCAGAAAAGATGAGCAATGATATTAAAAATTTATGCAGCCAGGGGCAGCGTGACAAGGCGCAGAACATGGCTATCTCATACGGCAGAAAGGTGGCCTCTGACCCGACCCTGAAGCAGATGCAGAAATGCGGTGAGATGGCCCAGGGGGCGCTGCCGATGATGGGTAACGTCGAAACCTACGATGAAAAGGAGTACGCCAGCAAGCACGTCTGTGACGAGTGAGACTGGCCGGTATCAAGGGAGATCCACGGTAACGGTTCGACCGCCATAACCATGCACCGAGTCGTGGGCCCGCATGCTGATTGTTGCGGTGCCCTCAACTATTTTCACTCCTGAAAGCCCCCTTGTAAAAGGTTGTTCGTCAACGTGGGGATGGTGCAGAACCCGTGTCGCCAGCACAGTTCCCTTTTCATCGAGCACGTCCCACTTGTCCGCATAGTGGTTCCACCCCTCGTCGGAGTGCTGGACGGTGACCTCGATGTCGTAAATTCCTGCCGCCTTCTTATCTACTTTCACCTCGATCACATCGGCTTCCCCGGCTACACCATAGGAGTGTATGAAAGATAGTGCGAACCAGGCTGCGATCAAGTGGCGGACCAATTTCTTCATGGTGTCATGCTCCTGGGTTAAACGTCGTTAATATAAACATTTTCCTGATTGCTGGATGGTGATAGTCTCAGCCGCCCAGTTCTTGCGTTTTGCCCGCTTGCAGCGAGCGGCGGGCTAAGTGATTGCAGGCAGGTCTGATTCCTGCCGCTAAGATTCATGTGCACTCACCAGCGTAAAAGCCTCTTTTTCGGTTTTGTCTCGTATTTGCATGAACAACTCCCGGCATGAGCTAAGACTAAGTTGATTGACCAGTGCCACTGCCCGGCTTTCGTTTCTCAGGTGCGGGTATGGACCCTGCTGCTCAGGGAACTCCTCTTTGTGCACGATCTTCATGAAGATCAGGGTACGGGCACAGAGCAGATTTGCAACCTTGGGAGGCAGCGTCCGGTTAAAAAGGTAGTGGACAGTGAGCTTGTCACCGGGACCATACAGCCCTGATTTCAGTCCCAGTGCGTTAAGTCCTTCGATCTCCACGAAAACCGGCTTGATCGACCAGCCCGGGGGCATCAGTCTGCGCAAGTGATGAAAGAGCAGCAGGTGCATGGGGCCAGCTTCCACGCAGGTTGAGTGCTGCCCGTCGAGGCGGCTGACGATGGCCTGGGCCCTGAGTCGGTCACGCAACTCGAATCGTTCGGCGTCGGCCTGGGCAAATCTTTTTATCGACTCGATCAGCATGTTGAAATCGTCACCCCGCACTGCCTGATAATACTCGATCAGGGCCCGAGTCGCCTGCTTTTCCCTGAGATACACCTGATAATGAATTGTGGATCGGTCCAGGTCGTCGGGGCCGCTCCCCTCGGCAAAGAAATCCTGAACCTCGATAAGGTAATCCAGATATGGTTCAATCTGGATGAGTTCCTTATCCGCCTTGAAAAGGCTGCGCAACAGGTCGCACTGCTGATGGCTGAAAGCCGGATATTCGATGTCCTGATCGTACAGATACTCGTCGGTGCTGATCCGCCCGTGCACCATCTCACTGAACAACGGATGGGGCGGCTCTTCCAGGACAATCTGCTTATGGGCCTCCATGAGAGGCTGACTGAGTGGCAGTGTTTCCGGTCGATGATTGGCATAGGCGATGGTCAGGAGAGTCATAGGCCAACTATAGTGACCAGCCGGGAAAAATCGACCGCCTTCTCCACTTTTGCCTGTCGCTTCCGGCCTGGGGGTAAACATTTTTTTGTCACCACAGGCGTCAGGATGCTTATCATTGGTTCAGGTAAGAAGCGATCGTGCCGACGGGCGGGATGATTGACATATGGAAAAACGGAGCCGCTATTGTGGCTTATGGGTTACGATACCTCTGTGGAGGGATAGTATGGAAGGCTTCAACGTATCGATTGAGCAGCTCGCACCGCTTAATGTCTATGATCAACAGGGCGCAGAGACACCGCTCTCGGATCTATGGGCCGACCAGCCTGCGGCACTTGTCTTTATCAGACACTTCGGCTGAGTGCTCTGTCGGCAGCAGGTTGCTGAACTGAGTGAATATGAAAAGCAGTTTGCCGGCAAGGGCGGCAGGATTGCCGTGATCGGACCGGGGGAGGCTGCTCATTTGCCGGAGTTCCGGATGGTCACCGGCTATCGTTCGGACCTCTTTGCCGATCCCGGGAGGGAGGCATATCGGGTGCTCGGTTTCTCCTCGGGAATTGCCAGGCTGATTGGCATCAAACCCTTGCAGGTAGCTATATCCGCATTCAAATCAGGCATCCGCCCCGGGAAGCTGCAGGGCAATGCGCTGCAACTCGGCGGCGCCGTAGTGATCGCACCCGGTGATGAACTGCGTTATCTGTTCAGGGAAAAACATGCCGGAGACCACCCACCTGTGGCAGAACTTCTCGGGGCGATCTCCGACGGGGGACAGACCGGATAGAGGTTGGGAATTCGGGAAATGCCTAATCAGATCGCGGACTCGCCGGTTTCACCGGTACGCACGCGAACCACTTCTTCGACGGGGAGAATAAAAATCTTGCCGTCACCTATTTTACCAGTTTTTGCGGCCTGCTGGATGGTCTCCACGACCTTCCCGGCGAGATCTGCTTGGACGATCAGTTCAATTTTTATCTTTGGTATAAAGTCGACCACGTATTCAGCGCCTCGATAGACCTCCGTGTGACCTTTCTGTCGACCGTAGCCTTCGACATTGGTGACCGTCATTCCTTGAATGCCAAGCTCGGTCAGTGCCTCCTTGACTTCATCGAGTTTAAACGGCTTGACGATCGCTTCAATTTTTTTCATTATATCCTCCATGTTCGGCTCCGGAGTATCATTCTGGCACCCCGGAGCCGATCAGCGGTTTTAAACTAGAGCTGGCGCTGTAAAAAGTTGCCTACTCGATCTCGAATGCTCTTTCGCCGTGGATGGCGTTATCGAGACCCAGGACTTCATCTTCTTCACTGACCCGCAGGCCACCGGTGATAGCCTTGGTGACATAGACGACAATGAGGGTGCCGACGGCAGTGAAGGCGATGGTGCCGACAATCGAAACCGCCTGGATGACCAACTGACCAGGATTTCCGAAGAATACACCGGTGCCGAGCTCATTGATCGCCGGGTTGGCAAAAAGACCCGTGGCCAGGGCGCCCCAGATACCGCACATGCCGTGTACACCGAATGCATCCAGCGAGTCGTCGTAGCCGATTTTGCTCTTCAAGATGGCGACACTGAAGAAACCGAGTACGCCTGCGACCCCGCCAATTATAAGCGATGAGATCATGCCCACAAAACCAGCGGCCGGGGTGATTGCCACCAGACCGGCTACGACACCCGAGGCAATACCCAGCAATGTCGGCTTCTTGTTGATAAGCCACTCGGCAAACATCCAGCCGAGTGCACCCATTGCTGCCGAGGTGTTGGTGACCAGGAAGGCGGAGGCGGCAATACCGTCAGCAGCCAGCTCGCTGCCGGCGTTGAACCCGAACCAGCCGAACCAGAGCAGGGCGGCGCCCAGGGCACAGAGCGAGACGCTGGAGGGGAACATCGGGGTCTTCCCGTAGCCGATGCGTTTGCCCACCACGTAAGAGAGCACCAGGCCGGCCACACCGGCATTGATATGAACTACTGTGCCGCCGGCAAAGTCGAGCGCGCCCATAGCCCCCATCCAGCCGCCGCCCCACACCCAATGAGCAATGGGTGAGTAGATGAAGGTCAACCAGAGAACGGTGAAAACGATCCAGGAAGAGAACTTCATGCGGTCGACCACCGAGCCGAGCACAAGGGCTATGGTGATCGCCGCGAAAGTCATCTGAAAGACGACGAACACCAGGGTCGGGATGGTGCCGGAGACGCTGTCTACCCCGATACCTGTAAGAAATGCGTGATTAAGTCCTCCGACCACACCGCCGATATCAGGACCAAATGCCAGGGAATAGCCCCACAGAACCCAGACCACCGAGCCGAGGGCGTACGCCACGAAGGTCATGGCGTAAGTGTTGAGCAGGTTTTTGTATCGGGACATGCCGCCGTAGAACAGGGCAAGTCCTGCCGGGGTCATCACCATGACCAGGGCGGTGGCGACGATGATCCAGGCGGTGTCGCCAGTATCGATTGCATCCGCAGCGAAAGCAGAAGAACTTGAAAGGAGCAGTAAAAGCGCGGCGGTGGAATAGCTAAGTATTTTCATTTGATTCAACCCTCCTTGAGTAAAAAAATTACATTAATGTAACAATAAGTATATATATTGTTACAATTGGGTCACCTTATACGATTATGGAATGGATGGCAACCATTTCTTTTTGGGTTTTTACACGACGTTTTCAGAAGGCTGAAAGTGTGGAGTGGGTGACTACTAAATATCTTCTGTAACAGCTATGAATAGCTGAACTTCAGAAAACGGGAAGTACATGCTGGAAGCTTCGAGGCCAGTCATTGAGAGGTGCTGATGGTGTGCGCAAAACCCGGCTTGCAGAAAAAAAATTTGCGAGCCGGAAAAAGATGTGTCAAAACACCACTATGTGGGTGTCAAGCGATCTGCCTAACGATTGGTCGATCGTAATAATATATAATAATTATAAATAATTAAGGTGGAGATGAAAGTATCGGTTAAGGCCGCTAATTCTATTTGTGGTATTGTTTGTGTCGCATAAAGTTATTACAATTGTGAAAATTAAATGCACTTCAGGCTGTATCCCCGATGTGGTTGTGCCTGCCTCAGAAAACCTTTGCGGTTGGAGGTTACTATGAGCAATTCAAACTCTTTCATGAACTTGTGGAATTTCATGGAACTCTCTGAGAAACAGAGGCTCATGCGTCAGTTTCTCATTAAGCACGGCGACCATTTCAATAAAGATGATTTCATCAGATTCCTGGCTTTGAGATATGAGGACGGCAGGCAGGAATCCAAGCCGGTAGCTGGAACTCTCAAGAAACGTGAACGACGCACCTGATCCGGGGGCGCGGAGAAATTGGCCAGCGAATGAAGAGGACGGGTTCGTCCACTTAACATATGTGGGAGGTGAATATGTACACTGCACGCAAGGTTATGAAACTTTGGGGGAAAAGCTCCGAAGCTGACCAGAGAAGACTCAAGCTAAAGTATTACTCCGGCCTGAGTGCCCGTCAATTCGAAGACGATTTTGTCAGTTTTCTGGCCAAAGAATTCGATCTTTACGCCAAAGAAAATCAACCGGTTAAAGGTCAGGAAGATCTCAAGTAAATTGCCAATTAAGGGGACACAAAACCTATCGTGTCCCTGATCCAAATGCACATAGAGAGACACGTCTTTGGCAGTGTTTCTGTCCAAAGAAATAGAAAAAAGGGGCCACAATAGGATTTGTGGCCCCTTTTTAGTATTCGATAATAAGAGAGGGTGATGCAGTTTGCGGTCTACATCACCCCATCGGAAGCACATCGTATGAACAACCAATGTACTACATTGTGATAGTAAACATACAAAAAATAAAAATCAAGCAAGTGGTCGTAAAGTGTTAGGCGATGTTGGATGCTTTTCTTATATTTTACTAATAATATTATGAAAAATAATTTTCCAGTGAAACGGTCAGGTGGAGGTGTCGGAGCCTTGGCGATTGTAGACATCCTGGTCATGTAAGAATTTTGTCAGATATTTTTTTCATACTTGCCCAGAACGAACCAAAAGGGGAAAAGTATGGATTGGATGACCCAGCTACAGGTCATGCAGATCTGGCATGTACAAAGTGAAGCAAAGCAGCGTGCCCTGGTGAAAAGTTATCTTATGACTCATCCGGGCATTAGTACCAGTGATGACTGGCAGCGTTTTCTGGCCGCGATATTCGGGATTGGCAGGCCGGATCCCGGGTATCT
>JABDQA010000039.1 GCA_013042475.1 Desulfofustis sp. | reverse complement strand
CGCAAGCGGCTGGTGCGCAGCTTTATCGCAATCGCGCTCTGTTCGGTGGGTTCCTATTTTTTTGCCGAGCAGATTGCCCAATTCATCATAAAGCCTCTGTTCGATGCCAGCCCAATGGTCTATCGAATGGTGTACACCAACCTTCCGGAGGCTTTTATTGCCTATATAAAGCTTGCGCTTCTGGTCGGCCTGGTGGTCAGCTTTCCATATTTGCTCTACCAGGCCTGGAGCTTCGTCGCTCCCGGCCTCCATGCTCACGAACGCAAACTTGCAGTCACCGTAGTCTTCTGGTCCACAGTGCTGTTCTTCTCCGGCGGTGCCTTCGCCCTCTTTTCGGTGCTTCCCAAGATGCTGGTCTATCTCATGAGCTATGCCCACCCGGGCCTGGAACCGCTGCCCAAACTCGGCAAGTATCTGACTTTCGTGATCCGCATGATCATCGCCTTCGGCCTGGCCTTTCAGATCCCTTTTCTAATGGTCATGACCGGTAAAGCGGGTTTGGTGCAGGCCTCATATTTCAGGACCAAGCGGCTTTACTTCTATGCCGCCATCGTGGTTCTGGCTTTTCTTTTAAGTACCGGTGATTTCATGGCCACGGCACTGCTCTCCTTTCCCCTGTTCGGACTGTATGAGGCGGGTATCTTTTTAACTGCGATGTTTGGGAAGAAGATAAAATCAGACGAGGATTCTCAGAAATAGGGGGACACAATACTTAATTCGAGTGATTCAGAATTAAGTATTGTGTCCCCCTATTTCTCCAGACGCTGTTTAAGCAAACAACACGAAACCCGATGTACGGGTTCCCCTGAATCGTCGTAGACTATGGTATCGGGTTGCAGCAGTTTGTTCATCACGCAGCCCTCGGCGATATCGAGTTTGAAGAAACGCTCCTCGGTCAGGCCCTCAACCTTCACCAGCTTATCATTTCTGATTTCATAACTGTGGATCGGGTAATCTTCGCAGAGGGGACACTGGTAGACCCGGCCGTTGGGAAAGATGAAGAAATTTTCGGCCACATTGCCGGCGCACTCAAATATTTCTGTTTTGTCTAGGAAGACCTTGGGATAAATCACCGTAATCCCCTGCCTGGAGACCTCCTCGGCAACCATGGGAACTACCTCGAGCCAGCGGTTCGGATCAACCTGTAGAGGAGTCTCGTCTGATTTTGCGCTGGTCGCTGACTTGCCCCGTAAGCCGATCACCTGAATAAAAAAACGCTTGACCCCAAGTTCTTTGAGCAGCGGTACCATGCGTTCAAGGCCGTCGATGTTCCGGCTCGACACAGTGTAGATAAGCGAGGTGCTGATCCCCCGGTCCACCGCTTTTTTCAGATTGGCCGTGCAGACCCCGAAGACTCCTTCTCCACGGATCGGATCATTGATCTCTGGATCAGGACCATCGAGGCTGAAACTCAAATAATCCAGGTGGTCGGGAGTGACCCGCTCCAAAAAGTCATGGAAAAGATAGCCGTTGGTATCGACGGTGACTGCATAACCGCATGATTTGGCGACCTCGATGCCATAGACCAGATCGGGGTGCATGGTCGGCTCACCACCGAGAAAGACGATATTGGACTCTTTGGCTGGATCATGGAACAACCGTATCCACGATGCCAACTGCTCCCTGGTCAGCATCGAACTGCCGTGCTCCCTGGGATTGATATAGCAGTGGGCGCAGGATAAGTTGCAGGCGGTGAGCAGATGCAGGAATATATTTCTCTCTCCGGTCTTGAAACCAACCGTGTGGGGAGCACTCATGGTATGCGTAAAAGATATCTGCAGGACCTTTCTACCGGTGGTCCGTCAATCGAGGTGTTGCTCGAGAGTATATTGGGAAAGCGGCGAATCACGCCAATAATCATTCTTTTCATCCCTAAAAAAGCGCTGAAATAGATCCAGGCAACCGGCCCGTTCGACTCCCGGGATCACTTTTACCTGCATCGAGGCGTAGAGTGGTGAAAGCCTCTCAAGCTCCAGGCTGCTTCCACCTCCCATCACATCTTCGTAGCCGTATACGATGGTTCTGAAACCGTTGAGTATCAGAGTTGTAAAGCACATGAGGCACGGTTCCAGCGTTGAATAGACGGCTATTTCTGTAAAATCTAGTGACGGATTGGTGTCGAGCAAACGTCGCAAGGCTACGATTTCGGCATGATCAAACTCGTTGCCATCCACCCCGCTGTTCTCTCGCCCACCGGCGGCCACTACCCTACCCTCATGGACAAGCACGCAGCCCACTGGAAACTCACCAACATCAAGCGCTTTGCGCGCTTCATCCAGGGCAAGCCTCATGTATGGTTCATGCTCTTTATGCATATCGCGTCTATATAGCCGAAACCCAAACCAAAAGAGCTAGATTAAGATATCGTTAATTATCGATGAATCACTGCCACATCACTTATAACGCCGAAAACCCGATTTGTGAACCTCAACTTAACCGTTTAATTATAATCATTTATAAAAAGTGTAGGCGGGTTGCTGTTCTACACAGATCAATATTGAGGTACAGCTTCAGGAAAATTGCCCGCACTCGCATTACACCCATATTGGCTTTATTTGCATAAATCCTTTATGCTATAGTAGTTACAGGTGTTAGAGAGTGTTTTTTCGACGGGGTTTCTGGATGGATGTAAATGTAAAGCCAACTTACGAAGATCTTGAAAAGCGTATCAAGCAGCTTGAAAAGGAGGCGGCGGCAGCAAAGATCGCTAGGCATCAGTCCGCCAGGACGTCCTCCATACTGCACGCAACCCTCGAATCTACTGCTGATGGTATCATCGTCGTCGACCTCAAAGGTAGAGTGTTAAGTTTCAATCGTCGATTCCAGGAAATCTGCGATATATCCGATGAGGCGATGAAATCCATTGACGACAATCAGATACTCGCCCATTTTATGGAATTGGTGCAGGGCCCAGACGGCTTTATCGAGAAAGTACAAAAGATTTACGACAACCCTGACGAGGAGGTGTACGATTACGTAGAGTTTGAAGACGGAAGGATCTTCGAGCGGGTTTCGCTTCCGCAGCGACTTGGCGGTCGAACCGTCGGTCGGGTCTGGAATTTTAGGGACATAACCGAATTCAAGCGTTCAGAAAAAGAATTACAGGAAACTCTCAAAATATTGAGAAGAGCCCTGGGCGGAACAATTCAGGCAATCGCACTCACCGTCGAGAAAAAAGATCCATACACCGCCGGTCATCAGCAGCGTGTTTCAGATCTGGCTCGTGCCATCGCCACCGAACTGAGGCTACCCAAACAGACCATCGATGGTATACGGTTGGCCGGCTCAATCCACGATATCGGCAAGAACTGCGTACCGGCAGATATTCTGAGCAAACCCGGCAAACTGACAGAGCATGAATTTGGTATCATCAAGACCCACCCAGAGGTCGGCTTTGAAATCCTACGGGGGATTCGCTTCCCCTGGCCCATCGCCAAGGCCGTTCTCCAGCATCATGAGAGAATGGATGGAAGCGGCTATCCTGCTGGCTTGAAGGGCGATAGTATAATCATCGATGCACGGGTCATCGCCGTCGCCGATGTGGTGGAAGCCATCAGTTCTCACCGGCCTTACCGCCCTGCGCTAGGTACCAGCGTCGCCGTACACGAAATCACCAAAGGGAGGGGCGTCATCTACGATGCTGATGCCGTCGACGCCTGTATGAAATTGCTGAATGAAAAACAGTTCAGGTTCAGGTTCTCCAATTGGAATTATGGGCCTGGATAACTTTTCATTCTTTCTATCTTATCTAAAGTAATTCTTAAGCCATATATAGTGGGCTAGAAGTAAAATTGTGCTCAAGATCTATAAAGATAAATTGCCCTAAAACCTCTAACTAATACGCCACCTCTGACTCAATTTTCTTTTCTAACAAGAAATTTTACCTAACAAGCCTACCTCTTAAAAATTAGGATTTTTGTTCAAGATCAAGGCATGGAGGCGATTTGACCCGGAGGCGTATGTGAAAATACGTCGAGGATTCAAATCGCCTTCATAACGCAGAGATTGGACAAAAAGACAATTTTTACAACCGATAAGCGGTGCGGATGACCGACTTAGCAACCGCCATCGGCGAATGACGCTGCACAAAATCATGGGCCCTGTCCTTGAACGGCAGATACACGAGACGTGCGGCTTTTACTGAAATTGACATTTCGGAGAGTTTGGGAAGCACGTCTTTTTTGTTCAGGGCAGTTTCTGCTAAAACGCTTTTCACCGCCTGCCGGGCTTCCTTATAGGGCAGCGTGGGGCGCATTATTTTCTTGTCCAGGCGTACATCCCCGGACGGATAATTAAGCTGGGACAGGGTCGCCCCCTTGGCCATGGTAATGAACACTTTGGGGCGAATCTTCAGGGCAGAAATCCAAAATTCAAGCTGCCGGCTCCGGTGCTTCTCTCTTACCACCACCGGTTGATTGGTAATCCGCAGCAGGTCGGCAAAGCTGTCCATCTCGATGCCTTTTGTCGTGACCGCAATGCGCCAGAAAGGCAGAAAGCTGTCTCCAGGTTCCCCTTCTATCAGTTCATAAGGCACCTTAGTAAACCTGTGCTTATCCTCCGTCCAGCAGGTTTCACAATTGGCGCAGGAGACAACCAGACTGTCTGGCTCACCCTGCATCGCGTCTCCACACTTGGGACAAATCATCGCCAGATAGGTCGGCAGCCAGGATTTCTTTAAATCCATCAGATTTTCAGAATCCACAAGCCAGTTTTCCAGCCGGCCCAGTTCCCGGTTCAGCACCCCTCCGTGCACCCGGTCATTGTCGATATAGAGCGGCAGGTAGAGACAACTCACCGATTCACCGATAAAGGCACGGTGATGAAGAGTGTCCTCGACCGAGCCGACAGCTGAGCGGGCAAGCTTTTCGGCCCTGTGCAGTACTTCTGCAGCGGTCTCCGAGCGTCTGATGAATTTACCGGCCAAGCCCTTGTGAACCATAGATATTTTCATGGCCTGGGGCCGCAGACCAAGCGAAGGAGGCAGCATACGAACGGGGAGTCCCTGATGGGTGGTGTCGAGCACTTTGCTGTCGACATCTCTGCCGGCACAGGTGTAGATGTTGCCCTTGAAGCGCAGATAGGGGAAATAGACGACGGATCGACGATCTATATGGTCGGGAATTGTGTCAGGCAGGACGTAGCGGTGCATGCGTCCGCCTACCATATAGTTCTGTACCTCACAATACGGGCAGACAGTGAGCCGATCGGCTTCATCCATCTCCACAGGTCCGCCGCAGGATGGACAGGAATGGCTTATGATCAGATCCATCTATGTTTCCTGATCTTTCGACCCTGGCCTTATGTCCAAGAGTTGAGACGGTTTGCTGCTATAATTTCTGTCCGCACTGATTGCAGAAAGTGGCTCCGCTCATGTTTTCACTGCCGCATTCCCGGCAGACCACCTCTTGTGATTGCTGCTCGGTCGCTGTTCCGCAGCGAGAACAGAACTTTGCTTCGGGGGTCAGGTTTTTTCCGCATTCACGGCATTTGCTCAGAACCACGAGCTGGTGGCCGCAGAGCGGACAAAATCTCGAATCCTGGGCGATATTGCTGCTGCAGTCGGGACAGGTGATCGTTGCCCCGGGCTGTCCACTCGCCTTTGAGCCCCCGCCGCTCGCTGATTGAACCGCGACTGGATTGAACATGGCCGGCATCATCATGCCCATACCCAACCCCAAGCCGGCACCCGCTTCGCCCTGGTTTTCAGCTGCCTTCTCCATGGCCATGGCCGCCTTCATGCGCACGAACTTATCCATATCTGTGATGACGTTCATCCTTGCCCGATCATCAATGGCCTTCTGCACCTCTTCGGGAGGGGTAATCGAAGTGATGTAGAGATGGCTGAGCCGCAGGCCGAAATGAGCAAAATCTAATGTTAACCGCTGCTGCAGTTCCATTGAAAATTCGTCGAATTTGCCGGGTAGATCGATGATGGTGTCCAGCTTTTCGCCGAGAAAATCATTGAGACGCGAAACGATCACCCTCTTCAGGTAGCTCGAGATCTCTTCGGTGGTAATCTTTCCCATGGTTCCCACCAGTGAGTTGATGAACAGCACCGGCTGCACCACCTGGATGTTGAAGATACCATGGGCCCTTATCCGAATAAGGCCGAGCTCCTTGTCCCTGAACGCCACCGGGTTTCTGGTCCCCCACTTGAGATTGGTGAAATACTTGAGGTTGACCATGTAAACTTCGGCCCGCAGAGGGCTGTCGCCGCGCCAGGGGATGGAAAGAATTTTGGTCAGAATCGGCAGGTTGGCCGTAACCAGGGTGTGACGGCCCGGACCGAATGCATCCCTTGCTTTACCTTGGTAGAAAAGCACCGCCGCCTGGCTCTCCCTGACAGTCAGCTGTGCTCCAAGCTTAATTTCACCGGAGCCAGATTCCGGCAAACGATGCACCAGTTCCTGGCCAGTCTCGTCAAACCATTCAATATTCTCAAGAAAAATCCCGCCTTTAAATTTATTCATTCTTCTCTTCCCACCTCGAGTTTAATGTAGATTAAACAGAGAATTGACTCCTGATCATGGACAATTGCCAACCTGCAGATGTATATTATAGTGTAGCAGGATTTTTAAGAAAAAGTAATTGAATGGATAATTAGGGACACGATGCCCATCGTGTCCCCTCTTAAAATGTGAAAACCATGGATTTTAAAGATCAATGGGACCTGGATACGGCCCTTAAGATAGTTCAGAATAAAACGGTAGATTCAAAACTCTGGGCCGAAGCGGTGGAATGGCTGCTGCTTTATGGTCCGCCGGAAGTTGTTTCTATCCTGCTCCAGGCATCTGGTCACGCCACTGAGCAGGTATTTCCGGAACTCGAAGCGGCAAGCTACTCCAGCGACGGTGCACCTGTATACGATGTCGCCAGACTGGCAGAGAAACTGGGTTTATCAGAAGATGAGATAAGGCAAATCATCAAAGCCAAGAGCTCGTCTAACCAAATGACCCACTTCATCTATGATGGCAGTAGTGAAACCATTCATTAACTTTAGGAGTGATCAGGGTATGAGAACCGCCATATTAGTCGTGTTCGCCATAAGCGTTTTTCTCCCGGCAGCCTTCGCCGGGGAGTACACGGAAGTGGTCAGTACCTACGATAATGATTTCTATAAGATAGATACCAAAAATATCCTGATCCGCACTGAAAACTGTTTGGAGGATGTGCAGGCCCAGGAAGTCCTGTTATCCATAAACGGGACTGCGGGCGAAATAACTTTCACGGAAACTGACAATCGCTGTGCTGTACAAGCGGTCTTAGGAACCAGCGGTTACAGAGTGGGAAATTATCGGGTGGATATCACCAGAGAGGAAGAAAACTGGTATAAGATCACCGATCAGGACATCTATATCAGAACTGAGGAATGTTTGATCTATGCAACCGAGCAGGAAGGACTGTTGTCGGTATCCACCGTCGGAAAAGGTGGCAGCGGATCACTGCATTTCGAAGGCGAGGCCTGCAGAGTTATCGGGCTGTATAGGCCGATGGAGCTTTAAGTCAACTTCTCTTCGAGAGGGGACACAATACCTATGATGTCCCCCAGAATCGTGGAGAATTGAAAATAGTGTTAGTGTTCCTCAAATTCATTGAAGATGCATTGAAAAATTAGGATTTTTGTTCAAAGTCAAGGCGCTTAAGAAAATTGACCCGCAAGCGTATACCTAATACGTTGAGGACTCAATTTTCTTTAGCAACGAAGAATTTGGACAAAAAGACAATTTTTAAGTTAATCCGGTTGCAAATCATACAACGTCTCATCATGAGTCGGCGGAGGTCGTTTTGAAAGCGCCTTCTTTTTGATCGCCTCAAACGAGAAATCGTCTTCGTCCATCAGGTCACCCATCTCTTTTTCTATCTGTTCAGGATCCTCCCCTTTCTCCATCCTGCTGATCGCCTCTTCCATATTCTCGCCAAGGCTCATGCCGGTGCGCTCGGTGAATTTGCGCATCAGGGTGGCCATCTGCTTGGGGTCATCCTCGTTAATGTTTTCAGATTCACGCATCAGCGAGTCGAGAGCCTGCTCCATTTTGGATTCATCGATACCGGCAAATTGATCGTCCTCCTCACTGGCCTTACCGATGGTGGCGAACATGGAGACCTGGCGCTCGAGTTCTGAACGGCCACACTTCGGACAATCCGGTCTGCTCTCGGTGTCGATTCTCTTGGAGTAAAAATTGTAGATGGTGTTGCAGTCGCTGCAGTAAAATTCGTAAATCGGCATCGCTTTCCTGATTCTGGTCTTGATTAACTTTCCGGTGCTTAGATCCCAATCACGGCATCAATCTCTTCATCACTGACCTCGTCGGTGATGATCACCTCACCGATATCGACAGCCAAAATATAGGAAGTCTTGGTATTAATTCTTTTTTTATCGGTCAGAAGGTAGGATTTTATCCTGTTCCGGTCAAGATCCTCTGGCACTTCAGTGGGCAATCCATAACGTTTTATCATCGAAATTATGGCTGCCAGCTTGTCATTTCCCAGAATTCCCTTGAGTACCGATATTCTGGCGCAGGCAACCATACCGATAGCGACCGCAAAACCGTGCAGGATCTGGAAATCTGAGGCCGCTTCCACCGCGTGACCGATAGTGTGCCCGAAATTGAGGATGCGCCTGGTGTTGGACTCCTTTTCATCCTCGGCGACCACGGCTGATTTGATCTTGCAGCTGCCATAGATCAGTTCCGCCAGCACCCCAGGATCAAGTGCCATCACCTGGTCAAACTTCTGATCGAGCATTTGAAAATAATCGGCGTCCCTGATGATGCCATGTTTGATTACTTCGGCCATTCCGTTGATATATTCCTTACCAGGCAGAGTGTTCAGCACATCAGAATCGATGTACACCGCCTCGGGCTGGTAAAAAGAGCCCACCAGATTTTTACCCTCGGGAATGTCGACGCCGGTTTTGCCCCCCACCGAACTGTCCACCTGGGCCAGCAGACTGGTGGGGATCTGGACGAAAGGTATGCCACGCATATATGTTGCCGCGACAAAACCGGCGATATCGCCCGAGATGCCGCCGCCCAAGGCAATGATAAGTGATTTGCGGTCAAGCCTTTTTTGAGCTGCCCGGCTGAGCAGAGAGGCGACTGTGGCGAGGTTCTTGTGGGCCTCGCCGTGGGGAAAGTCGAGCAGATCGCAGGACATGCCTGCCATTTCGATTTCCTGCTGCAAACGCATTCCATAAAGCTCTGCAACGTTGTCGTCGGCGATGATGCAGTAGCGACTGGCCGGATAGGCTGAACTTAGATCAGTACCAATTCTATTCAGACAGCCCTGTTCGATGGTAATCGGATAACTGCGCTCTCCAAGACCTACCTCGAGTTTACTCATGCCTAGTCCAAGAAGTTTTAAAACATAGTGAATGATTATATCAAGTTATAAACATTCTGGCCGGTACTGCAAAAAAAAGGAGACGAAGCACCGGGCTCCGTCTCCTGAAAAATACACCTAAAGAAGGTTATTTACATCTTGGAACCTTCAGCGTGGCTCTGGGTCTTGATCTCGACCTTCTCGGTCAGACCTTCGTAGTACTCACGCAGGTGATCGAGAACTTCGTCGCGACCGAAGTGGTCGACGATCTCGGCGCCGTCAGAAAGCGCCTTGCGGAGCTTGGTACCGGAAAGGATAACGCGGGACTCTTTGTCGTGAGGACAGGTACGCAGGGAAGCCATACCGTCGCACTCATGACAGTAGAAGGTCCAGTCAATCTTCATCGGCCTGCACAGCAGATCCTTGCCGGGATCGCCGGTAACCGGAATCTCGTCGAAGATCGTCTGGGCCTCGAAAAGGCCGTAGAAGTCGCCGACGCCGGCATGGTCGCGGCCGATCAGCATGTTGTTGACGCCGTAGTTCTGACGGAAGGTTGCGTGCAGCAGGCCTTCACGGGGACCGGCATAACGCATATCCAGCGGATATCCGGCGGAGTAAACGTTCTCTTCGACGAAGTACTTGTCGATCAGGATCTCGATAGCCTTGATGCGGACCTTGGCCGGGATATCGCCGGGCTTCAGGTTACCGATCAGGGAGTGAATCAGAACGCCGTCGCATACCTCTACCGCGATCTTGGCGAGGTACTCGTGGGAGCGATGCATCGGGTTGCGGAGCTGCAGGGCGGCTACGTTGGCCCAGCCGCGCTCGTCGAACAGCGCACGGGTCTCAGCCGGCTTCAGGTAGATTCCCGGGTACTCTGCAGGATACTCGCCTTCGGACAATACTTTAACCGGACCGGCCAGGTTGAACTCTTTCTGAGCCATTACCATGATAACGCCGGGATGATCTTCAGGAGCAATCTTCCAGAAATTACCGTCAACGGACTCTTCGCCTTGGCCCATGAAGACTTTTTCGCATTCCCATTTCTTGTTGTCCTCGGTCATCTCGTACTTCTCTTCGACCTTCATGGTAGCGAAGGTTTGGCCGTTTCTGACCAGGGCAATCTCGTCGCCTTCGCTTATTTCTGCAGCGTCTGCGGCGGAGACGTCGAGGGTGATCGGTACCGGCCAGAAAGTTCCGTCCGCCATCTGGAAGTTCTCGCACACGCCTTTCCAGTCGGCTTTGGACATGAAACCGGACAGCGGGCTGAAGCCGCCGATGCCCATCATGATCAGATCGCCTTTGGCGCGGGCGGAAATCTCAACCTGCTTGAGGCCAGCAGCTTTCTGCAGTTCGGCATCCTTCTCGGCGCCTTCCAGAAGTGCACAGACAAGACCTTTTCCACCATGGGGTGCTACTAATTTCGACATAGTGTCCCTCTTTTTTTTTAGTATTGGAATTAAATGCGCCGTTTCAGAGCTTGAAACGGCAGCTAACGTAATGACCGTTATAAAATTATAAAATGGTGACTGGGCGATAGTCAGATACAGCCATTATAAGTGCTTTTGGTTTTGATTTTCGCTCTAGATCAAGGCATGTGAGGAAAT
>JABDQA010000024.1 GCA_013042475.1 Desulfofustis sp. | reverse complement strand
CAGCCCGCCCGGGGCGGCATGCAGGGTATCGTCGATCTGCTGGGCGGTCTGCTGCCCATTGAAAGCCAGTTATAGGATGCTGATGAGTTCAAAAAAAAAGTTCATGGGAGGTGTTGGTTGTCGCAGTACGGTGGTGCCGAGGTGAGATAGAATTCATTTATTTTAAAGTGTGGATATGAACGAACAGAGAGGACTGAAGTTTTCGGCGGCAGCCCGCTTCTCCATGCCGATGCCGAAAACTGGCTGGTCAATGGTGCGATCTCTTCTGCTGTCCAAATTGGATATTGAAAAAGATCTTAAGGGCTGTAGAGTAGGTCATTCTTGGACAACTGGACAGTTTTGCACCTCTGCACGTGGCCTCATTGAAATCACTCAATCCTAGATTTTCCAGATTATCGCAGGATCTTGGCGTCAGCGAAAGGTTTCCTTTTATGGCGACGGTAACGGTTTCCTGGGGCCTCTCGGTGTTGCTCTACGGGGTACTTCGGTGGCTTGGCCTGCCGGTGATCGCCGCCCACCCGGCAGCGCTTTTAGTGGTCTCTCCGATCATTTTCGTTGTGCTTCTACTCCAGAAGCAAAGGGTGAATCAGGGGCAGAAATTCACCTTTCTCCGCTTCCTCAGGTTTTTCGTGGGTATCATTCTTGGCGCTGCACTGCAGGGTGCTCTTCTTGCGCATCTGCTCCAATCGGATTTGCTGCCCGATGTGCTCGCCTTCGCGGCTGCGGCCCTGATAGGGGTGCTGATCCTCTTGCTCGTCAGTGCGGTCTGGGTATTTCCACTGCCCGACAGCAACACTTCAAGAACCGAAATAGTGACCAGCGTCTTCATCGCTGCAATGGTAGTGCTCCGCCTATTATATTTGGGCTTGCCCGAACTCATGGAGCAGGAAGCCTACTATTGGAATTATTCCCAACACCTGGATCTCGGCTACCTGGATCATCCCCCCATGGTAGCTCTGATTATATGGCTCGGAACCATCTTGTTCGGGGTCAGTGAGTTTGGTGTCAGAATGGGTGCGTTTCTCTGCTGGATTGTCACCGCTTATTTCAGCTACCGCTTGACACTCAAGATTTTCGACCGGCAGGCGGCCTTGGGGGCGGTACTGCTGCTCGCTGTCCTGCCGCTTTATTTTGGGGTCGGTTTTCTGATGACGCCGGATGCCCCGCTGCATGCGGCGTGGTCAGCGCTGCTCTATTTTAGCTATCGGGTTTTGCTGGAGAATGATTCAGTCAGCTGGATCGGTTTCGGGGTGAGCCTCGGCCTGGGGCTGCTGTCCAAATACACCATTGTCCTGCTCGGTCCCACCTTTCTGCTGTTCATGCTTGTCGACCCAAAGGCCCGCCGCTGGTTTCTCAAACCTGGGCCCTACGTAGCGCTGGTACTGGCTCTGCTGTGTTTCTCACCGGTGCTGATCTGGAACATGCAGCATGAATGGGCTTCGTTTCTTTTTCAGAGCGCCAAACGGATTTCCCGTGTTCCGGTTGTATCCACCCATCACCTGATTGGCCATATAGCTTTGATACTTACTCCGGCAGGTCTGATCGGCGTACTACTTTTCTTTATTTTTGGCGGCAGAGTTCTCAGATCCGCCCAGCCCGCCGATGACCCGGTTCTCCTCGATACAACCAGGCGCACATATCTACTGCTTTTTCTCGTAGCGTTTCTGCCGTTTGCGTTGTTTCTGCTGATCAGTTTCAACCGCGAGGTCAAACTCAATTGGACCAGCCCTGTCTGGCTGGCGGTGATCCCGTTTCTGGGCTGTACGGTCACTTCGATTTACGGCGGGTTTTGTTCAATCTGTATGATGGCGATCCGGGAGTTGTGGAGATTTACCATTCCCTTGCTGATTCTGGCTTTTGCGGTTGGGGCGCATTATCTGACCATGGGGCTGCCCGGAATTCCTCATCCTCCAGGCCCAGTTCTGATAGGCTGGAACCATCTCGCGGCCGAAGTCGAGATGCTGGCTGATGAATTGGAACAGGAATCGGGCAGCCGGCCAATCGTGGTGGGTATGGATCATTATCAGATCACCAGCGGTCTGGCCTTTTACCGAACCCAAAATGCCCAGGGCGGCGATGGACCTGACTCGAGTGTCACCGTCGGGCAGAGTGTCGGCTGGCATCTGTTCGGCTTCAATGCACGGATGTACAGCAGCTGGTTCGACGTTCAGGAGTGGCAGCCGGTTGACGTGATTGCAGTGGCCTCGAAAAAATCGAGATTGGAGCAGAAGTCATTTTCAACCAAGATAGTGTTCGACTCCGAGATAAGGCCGCTGCCTGCGGTCAAGGACGGCCAGGAAGTGCGGCGCTTCTACTACCGTCTGATCTCCTCGGACACCTTCGAGTGAACCTGAAGTTCGAGTATCTTACCGCGTTGAAAGCGGTGGACAGATCAACACGAGAAATGGTTATATGGGCCGAAAAGAGAATCTGATTTCCCTTGACTCGAGCTATTTGTGCTGCGAAAAAAACCCAAGAAAAAGCTGACTCCGCTGCAGGAAAACAGGCTGCTGAAAATCATCATAACGCTTGTCGTCCTGACCATCGCCTGGCTGCTCTTCGCTCCTGGAAGCGGTGTTTACAGCTTGGTAAAACAAAATAACAGGATGGCTGAGCTGGAACGTCAGACTGAGGCCCTGATAAAATCGAACGAAGAGCTTCAGGCTGAGATTGAAAGGCTCAAGCATGACCAGGCCTACCTGGAACAGGTGGCGCGGGAAAAGTATGGGCTTCTGAAGAAAAACGAACGGGTTTTCGATTTTTCCAAGGACGGTGATTGACTCTCTGTCCACTAGACATAACCTGACTTCTTTTCAGGCAAGGCGCGAGCGAGGCGCCGGCGGAGCAGCCTGGCGGCGCTGTGAGCAACACAGCATGATGGGATGGATCGGACTTAGGTCGTTATGTACAAATTGAACCCACCCGGGGTTCGCTTAGGTTGCTCAGGAAAACCCTGAGCCGCCGCAGCCGGCTGGAGGAGGCGGCCCCAGTGGTGCAGTCGAACCGCCAACCTTGATGCTGGCAGCCGACATCACTTTTTTCACCTCATCGCTCTGGCAGGACTCGCAGGACACCGGAGTGGGATCGGTGAACGACACGATGGCTTCGAACTCGTTTCCACAGGAACTACAAACGTATTCATATATTGGCATAATTTTCACCTGGTTACTGATGATCAACGGAGCGGTCTTTTGACTCTATTAAGCTATTTTGTTTAATAGCATAATACCGCCATCCTTAAAATGAAGGGTGTTGTTCACCGATACTGAATTTATTCAACCAGAGACTTGAAGATCTTGCAATTCCGGCAGATTCCAATTTTCTCTTTGTAAGATGATTCGCTGGTGCACTCGCACAGGGTGCCGTTTAGGAACCAGCACATGTGACCGCTTTGGAACTCCCAGGCCGGACAATCCTCTTTTTCCTGACATTCCTTCTGTTCCCAGCAGGGAATCAGTTCAGAATTCCGCCCCCGTTGCTTGATAAGGAGGAAGAATAGCTGACGTTCGATATGGGCCGGGATCGACCGCCATCCCTGTTCGTAACTGTGAATGGTCTTCAGAGACATACCGAGCAACGCAGCCAGTTGTTTCTGGGTCTTTCCAAGTTGCTTCCTGATTGTGCTGAATTCCGCTTTTTCCATGGCCTGTTCCTGCTGTTCTGGTTCCAGTGAGTCCGTAAATTCCTTTGGGTGGGAGGCTTCAATTAGTGTATATGCTCAATTCAATATACCACAAATGGGGAAGATGCGCTTTGCTTTTCTTCCTTCACTACCACAAAAATACCACACCGCTGTGTTAATATCATTAATCGATTAGATTACAATGCCTTATGGGGCACTCTAAAAGTGTTGCGGAGACCACCCAAAACGCTACAATAGGTTCAGAACATTACCAACAACCCATTGAATACCCAGATGACCACCGCAGAACTGCTCAAATCCATCAGATCCCTGGTCGCCTACCATCAGTCATGCGGGATCGAGCACTATCGGCGTAGTGCTGCATTGGATAGGGGGCTGCAACAATTGGAGGATGTCGCTGACAAAGCTCTAAGCGAAGATACAAAGGCGGCTACGAAGCTGAAAAGGCGGCTTGTCGAAGAACCAGGCAACGCTCCCGGCGCGGTTAGCATTGCTGAACTGGCGGAAGAAATTACCACCTGTCATCTATGCACCTTGTGCCAGAGCAGGAATGTCAGTACCCCTGGAGAAGGTGGGCTGAGTCCCGATCTGCTGGTTGTTGGCGACTGGCTGGTAAGCAGCCCTGAGGGGAGCAGCGCAAGCATTTTCGGTGAGCAGCAGGATCAGATGCTCTATCGGATGATCGCCGCCATGGAACTGCAGCCCTCAATGGTATTTGTCACTAACCTGATCAAATGCAGTGTGCCCGAGACTCTGAAGCCCGATCCAAGTCAGATCGCCAGCTGCCTGGGGTATCTGAAGCAGCAGATAGCACTGCTCGCACCTCGTGCCATCCTCACCATGGGCAGCGCAGCATCCCAGACCCTGTTGGGCTCCAGTCGGCCTTTGATTGGTTTGCGCGGGAAGTTTCATCAGTTTCGGGTTGGGGGAGGGCCAATCCTTCCGCTTATGCCGACCTTCCATCCTTCCTACCTGCTGAAGAATCCGGAAATGAAACAACCCACCTGGAACGACCTGCAGGCGGTGCAGAAAAAACTTGCTCTCCCCGTTAAAAAGCGAGCCTGATGTTTCGCTCAGGGGGGAAATTATTGTGCTTCATCGTTGATTACAAAGTGTATTACCGGGGAAAATATAGATAAACTGCTGCGCATTTGTGAAGTGAACTTGTGGTGTGATTTCACGAATGCCAGGCGAGTCAGCCCAGGGCGATCAACCCCCTCTTGCCGAGCTCACGGAGAAAAAGAGTGATGGACTGCTCGGCCTCCTGATTGGAGATCTTCTGCAGACGGGCAAATTCCTCGACCAGTTGGGCAGTTGTTCTGCTGCCGTCGATCATCTGCCAGACCTGGCTTCCGAGGGCGTCAAGCTCAAGTTTTCTGGTCGGGAGATCGTCGTTTGAACTGGAAAAGCGCTCGGAAATCGATTTCAGGAATGGCTTCAAAACAAGCACATACTCAATCCGCACCAGGCCGGACTCCAAGACCTCCCAGCTGACGATATCGTTGCGCACCGGGGTGCAGGCAAGGGCCTGGTCACGCGTCAAGGCCGGTTGCTTTCTCTTTTTCCTGAACAATCCCATAACCGTCTCTCAATATCTCCTCAACCCACGTTTCAATGGGTTTTCTGCTTCGGATACTATACCCTAAAATACGGTCATGGTGAGGAAAATGAACGAAACGGGAAGCCTGGTGCGGTTTTTTTCTGCGGATCTGACTCCATAGGTGCACCGCCAGGCTTGGCACATGCTGATAGGAAAGGGTGGTCTGATCAACTTCGGTCTGGAGTGCAGGCAGGGCTGAGCTGAACGAGTGGAAAAGGGCTGCAAGTGAACTCTGCTGCAGGTGGTGAGATGCGGGGGCGAGCCGGCACAGGTAAAGCTCGGTGTGGTTTCCTCTTTTGAAATAGAGAGTGGTCAGGCCGAACCGAAACGATGAGTGCTCCAGGTCAAAACCAGCCGGAAGTGAAAAATAAATGTCCAAAATCTGCCACTTAACCCGTTCTTCCGAATCCGGGTGACAATTGAGCGCAGCAAAGACAGCGGTGAACTCTTTCAGTCCGTGGGCCGATGAGCGGTAGATCCGGACCAGGACAACTGTCCCGCAATGCTTGCAGGTGAGCAGCAGCACCATCTCCTCTATGTCATTTTCAAGACAATAGGTTTCGATGCTGAATCTATTCCTTAGGTGAACGGGAAACAGCTCGGCCGAGTCTGATTGCCTGGAGTAATGCCCACCCGGCTCGAGCTGACGGGCAATGGTTTCACCTCTATTCTGTCTTGATCTTTTAAGGGGAGCGTGCCAGCGTATTTCAAAAAGAGGCTTGTGATTCTTTTCGAAAATCAGGTGATGGGTGGATTTGACGATGACCTCCCACCGGTCGGGGATGTCCAGGTGAAGGTTGTTCCAGCGAATGGGTGTTGTACTGGGCACGTGGTCAACAGGGGAGCATCGTTCCGTTAGAGTTTGGCCGCCGCGCTCAGTAGGCCATATAATTGAGTGATTTCATGATCAGGGCGAAGCCCATGGCGAACATGCCGGTCAAGCCCATACCGCAGGAAAAGCCGGCCAGCAGGACCGGTGCATACTGGCGCCACATGGGACCGTATTTCTTGAGGAAGAAATAACGGCCCAGGAGGGCACCCACAACTTCGAGAATGAGCCCATGCGGGGTGGACTGTCCGAGGCCCCTGACCACGCCGTAAATCAGCAGTACCGGCAGGCCGAACAGGCTGAGCACGAAATAGGCGAGCAGGCCGAAACCGAGCCCTGAAAAAACGGTGACCCCGTTGAGCGCCTGGTAGAAGGCCGAGTTGCCCTCCAGGGTCGAGGTCTGCATCAACAGGGTGTTTAAGGCCTGCAAGTGCCAGAGCTCCTGGGCATAAGGATAACTGGCCGAGGGTATCGGCGCCAGGCGCCAGATGAATTGAGAAAACAATAGCGAGGCAATCATCACCACGGGAAAGACGATGATCTCCGCCTTAATGATCCCCCGTATCGAGGTACCGGTCAGTTCAATCTGACGAAACTGCACTGTGGCCTCGCCGTAATTGTGGATAGGAATCGGTGCATACCAGATTTCGATACCCTGATAGCCGAAAAAACGTGCTCCGGCGATGAAGCTTGCCTCTCTGACCAGCGGCAGACTGACGAACTGCCCGGCGATACCCTCCATTCGCGCAGTGATGTAAGAAATTATCGGGGTGTAGATAAATCCGTAGGCGAGGAAAAAGACCCACGGAAAACTGGGCACCAGCCAGACGCAGAGGCCGACGTAGGCCAGAGTCGAAAATACGTAAATGGCGATGGAGATCCAGAAATTGAAATCCCCCCTGCCCTTGGGGGGATTAAAGAGATCATGCAAAGTGCCCCGTTCGCTGGATGAACTTCTAAAGGAACGGATCACCGACCAGATGCCGATTACCCCGATGGCCAGTCCGAGGCCGATGCCGAAGCTCATGTAAAAATCAAAGTTGTTGGCGAATACCGTTTCCACGGTCGCCATGCCCGGATGCCAGCGGTGCAGAATACCCTGGGAGTAAAGGATCGGGTTCATAACCACGGTGATGATCAGGCCGATGAGCCCACCGATTACCGCCCAGAAAGGCAGCACCATGCCGATGAAAACCAATCCCAGGTCAAGCTGCAGCCCGGTGGCCACGGCCGGCAGCACCGCTTCGGTATGACTGGTCAGTTCAATCCAGGGGATGGGGATGATCCTGATCGCTTCGGTAAAGATCAAGCCCGAGGCCACGGGCAGCAACACATAGACAGCACCGAAAATCAGTCCGATCACACCGCCTATGGAAAAAACCCGCCATTTCCAGCCCTCTTTTTTCTCCTCGGTGGATTCGGCCAGGGCCATGGTACCCAGAGCAGCCACCGGGGCCATGGGGAAGGGCAGCTTCTCCACGTCCGAAGTGATTCGATAAAGTGCATAGCCCAACCCAAAATGATCGATGCGCTGTATGATCTGGGAGCCGACCAGCAGCAGGATCGGTATCATCCAGTCGCGGTGCAGGAAGGTGCGCTCGATTATCGACATCGAATCGGGTCCGGGAGCAACCCAGGTGGGAATATACTCAGTGAGCCCCAGCATTCGGGCGGCGTCTGATTGGACCAGGTATTGATTCCAGAGCAGGCCGGAGAAGGGTGAAGCGAGGGCGGCACCTGCCATGTAATAGAGCAGAAATATCTCCTGCTGCTTCAGGTCGGAGTGGGCTCGCTTGGCAATCTCGGCGAACAGGATGATTGTCACCCAGCGGGCCGCGGGGCCGATGCCCTGCCCGATAACAAGCTGGAGATACATCGAGCCCGGCATCATTAGAAAACCGATGAAAACCGCCCCGATTATGGTCTTCCAGTCGAATCCCTCCTCGAAGTGGTCGGGTGGCGGCAGCAGGTCCCGATATTCTTTTAGTTCCTTGTCGTCGTACATTTACCTAATCCGGTAAAACCATGTAACTCGAAAAAGTGAACTGGGCGACAATGGCCCATATTCCACCCATCATCAGGTCACCGATCACCAGCCCGATAAAGAAAAACTGCATTTTTCTGAATAGATTTACTCCACCGTATTTCATGCACAGGGCATTGCACAGCCAGCCGATGAAGAAGCTGACCCAGAGGATGCGCATGGCCGAGGAGTAAGCGGTGAGGTAGCCGATGGGATGGATAGGCCACCAGTAGAACCTCTGGTAGCAGAAGACCAGTACAAACATGACCAGGGCACCGATGATGGCGAATGTATATACCGAATCCCCGGGACTGACCGGGTTAACGATGAGACGGAAGGCGTTTTCATACACATTCAGGGTGGTACGGGTGGCCCATTCGAGTTCCAGTTCGCGGATGCCGTAGCGATAACAGAGCGCCATCATGGCCACGACCGAGCTGGTCACGGACAGGGCCAGGGTCAGCAGCAGACCGGTGAACAACAGTGTCGTCGGCCGCTTGCTTAAATGGATTTTTTTGGCGTGTAGCAGAGACGGCATCAGCGATTCACGCAAATCGACGAACATTATTTTCTGACTGACAGCAGCGAGCACCCCGCTGGCGCCGGCGAACATCTTTGTTCCGAAAAAGGCGATCAGTCCGTCGATCGGAGCAGCAGTCAGGGTAAAGTAGGCAATACCCCCCTGGCAGATGATTCGGGTCGCCACCAGTGATATCATGAAAAAAGAACTGATCACCAGCAAGGCGGTGAGGGGCGGCATGCCCTGCCAGAAAAACCAGAAGGTCAAGGCGCTAAAACCGAGTAAGATACCCCAGAACGAGACCCGGACGTCGAACCACTCGATCTGTTTGAGGTCGATCGAGCGCATGAAAAGGGCCTGTCTGGAGACGTCGAGCAAGTGATACCTGGCAAGCCAGACAAGAAACAGAAAAAAGATGCCGTAGGCGCCGAGCATCTGCATCTCCTCAGGACGGGTCACCGTTGGTCCGAAGGTGACGCCCAGTTCCGAGGCGGGAACTGCATAGCCTGCCATGTCGAGGATGCCATAGAGCAGCCCGCCGGCCAAAAAGAAGACCCAGAAAGAAAAAGAGATTTGCCGCGAGGTGAGGAAGGCAAAACCGATAAAGGCCGGATAGATATATATCTTCAGTTTGTAAAAGCCGGACAGCAGCCCTTCCTTGGGAAAATATTTGCCGGCCAGGATCAACGTCTGGATGGTGGGGACTGACGGATAGTGAAGGCTGATCCCGTTGAGCAGGTGAAGCAGCAATGGAACCAGAATTCCGATCAGTAAAAAGCGGTTGCGCAACACCTGGGCGCTGTCCGGTCGGTCGACCGCATAACTGACGAATTGAGAGACTTTGAGCAGGGGGAAATTGAGCCGCTCATTGACGATCCACTGCCTGGCAAAGAGATTGATGATGAAGATCATCACCAGATAGCTGAGCATGATAAAAATTCCCCAGCGTAGAAAGACGCTGGACCAGGCCCCCCAGGGGATCGCCATGACGACTTCCAGCCAGCTCATGTCGCGGCCGGTCGCCAATCCGTTGTACATCAGCTCAATGGCTTCGGTGTTGCGGGGAATCAGAGCGGCCGGCAGCAGTGGTTCGAAAGTTTCCTGCCATTGGTTGCCGACGGTGGCGAAATGAAATGGCGCGGTAAGGTTGATGAGAAAGGTTCGGGCCAGACCGGTGTAGGCAATACCGGAACCTATGACCGTCTGGATCCAGATAACCAGCAGTTCCGAACCGGAAAGCAGGGGGCGACGGCCGATGCTCCTGCCCAGCAGCCAGACCAATAGGGCCAGTGTGAAGAAGACGAAAAAGGGCGCCAGGGGAAAGTGCCCGCCACCGAGCGGGGTGGAGCGATGATAAACATTGTTGACCGGCGTCAGCAGGCAGATCGCAACGGCAAACACCAAGCCGATGAAAATAGCCCTTAGCCTGATCTGCGGTGTGAGTTGTTCTGTCTCGAAACGTTGGCTCATGGTCACCATCAGGCAGGGGCCAAGGTATCTGAAACACTCTGGAAATCGTTACTCAGCTGCGCATGGGTCAAGTGATCCATCGACCGCCAGATGAGCAGCTGTTTGCGCAGCTGGTGAATGAATATCTTGTTGATCCTGCGCCACTGGCTCTCTTCCCCTGACTCCCGGTGAATGGTCATCTTTACCTCGAGGAAGGCGGGGTTGTCCCGGGCCGGGTAAAACTGTATATCGACCAGCTGCATGATGCCGAAATCAAAGGGGGCTAACCAGACCCTGGCCTGCAGATGCACGCAATGGTAATCCTCGTGGTCCTGGCTTTCGGTAATTCTCTGCTGAATTTCAGCAACATTTTCACAGGAATACACCAGATCGACTTGACCGGTGGAAAATCTGCCGTGGGAGATGTCCTGGTGACCGACAAAGTAGTTGTAGAGGAATCCGCCGATCGATTTATATTCAGCATGTTTCATAAAAAACGGCAAGTAGACTTGCAGAGAATTTCCGTCCGTGTCCGGCAGTTCGAACGAACGGTTCACGTCGGGTATGGCGATGCGGGCTGCAACGCGGGAGGGATAAATAACCGAAATGAGCACCACGGCGATAACCAGTACCATGGCGGCCACCCCGGCGGTGGAGGAGTAGTTCACCGTGATTCCCTCCCAGAACGAGGTGTCGGAGAGCAGAGCGGCCGACACCTGGGCCAGAAGGTAGCCGAGCACTACCGAGATCACCGCCAAGGCCATGGCTTCGGCGACAAACAGGAATCCCACATGGGAAGGTGCGAGCCCCACCGAGGTGTAAATGCCAATCTCGTTTTTTCGCTCGTAGACCGAGCTGATCATCGTATTGAGGACGATCAGAATCGAAATGAGCAGGGGGATAATAATGTTGGGCACCCCGCTATAGGCGATCGTGTCACTGAGATTGTAGAGCCAGACACCATCCTGGTCGCCGGTGAAGATGGCGAGCCCGAACCGGTCAACCAATTGGGCGGCTACCTCATTGATATCGGTGTCACTTTCAGGGCTTACCGCCACGTTCTTCAGGGACCCTCCCATGGCCAGCAGGGTGTCGGCCGGGACGAATCCGGTAACCGAGGCGGGAATATGGGTATAGCGTCCCTGGAAACTGCGGATATCTTCGCCTGATTCAATGGCCTCCTGTTCAATATCAGAAAGTTCCCCGCTCTGGTCCCTGGGGAAAGTTACCGGGGTCAGCGGCTCCCCGTTGAGATCCATGGTCGTGTCTAGCACTGCCCCCGGGAAGGTGCCGATCACCTCGAATGGCGTACCCCATAACTCAACACTGTTGCCCGTGGTTATGCCAAGCTCGCTGGCGGTCGAGTCAGAAATGATAATGGCGTTGTGGTCGTCTTCGGTGAACCAACGGCCAGCCGAAAGCAGTCGGTCAATTCCCGTTACCGTAGCTTCATTGGGACTGAGACCGACCAATCCTTCCAGATAGGTACGTTGACTTTGATTTCTTAGCGGTACCTGGATGGTGCGGGTCGGATCTGGAGCATCGAGCCAGATACGTGGTGCCGGGACACTGATGCCCTGCATGGAATTTTCCAGAATTTCGGTGGCCTGGGTGGGCAGCGAGCGCCAGTTCAAGCGCTGCAGAAGCAAACCCTGATAGGGTGCGTCATCTTTGAAAAAAAGCCGGTTTTCCTGAACGTTTGATTTCACCGTGGTAAAGCTCATGATGGTAAAGGTCAGGATGATCAGCGTCGAACTGGTCAAAATGGTTCTTATTTTTCGTCGTCTCAGATTCGAAACTCCCAGGAAGAAGGCGGCCACAAAGGCCTTCCAGCGACTGATTTCGGCGGCACTCATATGGCTGGCATGGCGCTGCAGGAGAATCATTTCTTCCTCGAACCTGAAAAAGATGATCAGAGTGACCATAAAAGAGAGGCCGATGATGAAGAAAGCGAGGATTACCACCATCGGACTGTAGGCCATTTCAAAAGCCGGATGAACGTTGTAGATCACCAGGATCAGAGCGACCAGGATCAGGCTGAAGGCGGTAATTCGTTTGTAAATGTTGGCATAGCCGAACAGGAAACGTTCCATGCAGAAGGCAAACGGCACAAACAGGGCAATGTAGAAAAGGACACCGAAGAGTACATCTTTTTGAGTCTTCTCGATCTGGGTATAGACCCTGGCGGCCAGCGCCAGGGATTCAGAGGCGGCCTCCCGAAAAGCGGTGTAGTTAAGCTCCTCAAGATGACGGCTGGATTCAGCCAGGGCAGTGAGGCCGCGAGCCTTCAAAGCATTGATTCGATCATCATAGATGCCGTGCGATTCGAGGTTGATAATACGCGGGGTCAGCAGCGACCAGAAATCTTTGGCCGAGTGAAACATGGTGTTGATGATCTGCGGGTACTCATCGACAGGATAGCCAGTGCCAAGCGGTTTCTCCATGGAGCCGTTGCTGAGGATCAGCTTCGGGGTCAAAACGTTGTCTGATAAGGTCAACTTCAGATAAGAGCCGGGGGCCAGGTAAATGGAGGAGATGATCGACTCCCGCGTGTCAATCCGGCTGTACCAGTATCTCTGCGGTGTTGCATCGCGCCTGCCGTCGAACAGGTAAAGCTTGGTCATATGGTCGAGGCTGCGCGGTTCGAGCAGGTCAAATATGGTGGTTTGCCTGCTCGGGAACATGATGAGTCGGGTCTTCATCGCATTGCGGACAATTTTAACCCGGTAGTTGGTTTTGGTGGTTTCCTTTTTGTCGATAGCCCAGATTACCTGCCCTGTTTTCTGGTCGAAGCGATAGCCCTCGATAATAAGTTTGTCGAAGACGTTCTTTTTGTCTGAAATACCTTTATAGAGGAAGGTGCCGTCGCGGTTGACCCAGCCATAGAGCTTGGCAATTCCCTGGTAGGAGAGCAGCACCGTATCGGTGGTCGGATAGTTGGCGAACAATTCGCCGTGCAGCAGCAGGTTGCTGGTTCCCGTTACAGAAGAATAGCCCATTCGTGGAAAGATACCGCTGTGCAACCCCTTGGCCACTGAGACGCCTTCAAGCATGTCGGTGAGCAGGGCGAGTTGATCCTCGATATAAACCTTGTCAATCCGTTCCGCCGTGTCCCAGGGAGTGCCCCAGGATGTCCGTCCATCTCCGATGGTCGCCAGCGTGACCCCGATGAAGCCGGCCAGCGAACTCACTTCACCGCCGAGGAAGGGGCGGTCAAGAAAGTAGGAGTCCCAGGTGCGCAATCTGTTCGGTCTCAGAGAGTCGACATAACGGGCCGTCCCATAGGAAGCGGTGGTGGCGTTTTCGAAGACATCGCCGATAACGCTGAACATCCCGGTCCGGTTGATGCGCGGTCTGAGCAGGTAGAGCCAGCCCCGGTTGAAACCGCCCACACCGATCCCATGGCTGGAAAGATGCAGGGATATGATGGCGCCGATTTCATTGAAATCACGGGTCAGCTGACGAAAGTCGAGCGCCGACTCCAGAGCAGTGATCTGGGTCTGGCTGTCTTCTATATCGGCCCGCAGGGTCTGATCGACCTGAGGCAGGAGATCTTCCAGAATCTGCTGCTCTTCAGACGGCAGGTCATGATAGGAAATGGCCCACCCCAGCCGCCTCATGGCGAAGCGACGATCGGCGAGCAGGTTGATCTGCTCTTTGATGGCAGTGCTGCTCTGACCCATTCTGAGATTCATCAACTGCTTTGAAATATTGTCGATACCAAAGCGTAAATCGTTGTTGATTGCTTCGGCCAGGATCGCATCACGCTCGGCATCTTCGCTCAGAGGGAACGACAGTTCGCTCAGCAGTTCCAGGGTCTCTTCCCCGCGGGAAATCTGTTTCTTCAGATCACGCCGCTGATCGCGCATCAGCTTCGTACGCTCCTTCATGGACCAGATCAAATCCCGCATGCCGTGCAGGGACTGGGCGTGTCCGCTGGTGGCGACGAAAAGGAAAGAACGGGACGGCGGTTGCCGGGAGAAGTGCTCTGCCAACTTGAGCATGGTGGCAATCGATATCGATTCGTCGGCACCGGGGGACCTGCCGGCTACATAGGCCGTGCTGTCGTAAAACGCTTCAATGATGACGAGTTGTTTGGAGAGTGTTGGATCCCGTCCCTCAATCAAACAGTAGATGTTTTTTTCAAGTACGTTTTTCCAAACTATCTGAGCGCTCAGAGAGACGGTGTCGCTGACCAGTCCGTTCGGCGCTTCCCGATAGGAGCCAAAAAGTTCTGTGGCCTGGGTGTCGGTCATCCAGAAACAGGGAAATTGGATCGGGGAGAGTTCCTCTTTTTCCTGGTAGAAAATATTGGCCCGCGTTATCTGGTGATCGACGAAAATGACCGCCCTGGCGCCAAGCGAAGCTGCAGTCAGCCAGTTTCCGCCCGAATTGAAATCCATAAGCAGAATGGCGTCCTTGATCTGTTTGCGGTCAAAGTCCTTTAAATTGCCTCGGTCCACCCAGTAGAGGGGGCCGCTCAGGAGTCCGTCGGTGGCTTGGGGAGTAACCGCGTTGTTCATCAGCGGCTGCAGCGGCACCGTTTTTCCGCCGACAGTGATCGAGCTGTGCCGGACCTCTCGAACTGGAATTGGGAAGTAATAGGTTTGGGGCGCCAAGCCCAGACCGGACAGATAATCCTGAATGAAAGAAGCGGCCCTGGCGCTGCCTGGCGTACCGCTGCTGCGGTCCTCGTAGCTGCTCAGCTCACCAATGACCTCCTCCAATGTCATCTCCTGGGACATTGTCAAGGCTGGTGCCAGCAGCAATGCGCCGACAAGCAGTGCAATGAAGGCTCGAAGCGAGTGATGGGTTGGGAGGTGGATGTGCAGCATAATCAGATCTTCTTCTACTCGAGCCCGCCTGTGCGGATTTCGAGTTCTGAGCGTTCCTGGATTTTTTCGACTCTGCCGTCTCGAATCCAGATTACCTGGTCGGATACGTTGAGCATTTTGTAGTCGTGGGTAGCGGAAATAACCGTCACCTTGCGCTCACTGCTCAAATCCTTGAGCAGATCGATAATATCTTCACCGGTTTTCAGGTCGAGATTTCCGGTGGGTTCGTCCGCCAGGATGATGGCGGGGCTGTTGGCCAGGGCCCGGGCGACGGCGACGCGCTGCTGCTGACCACCTGACAATTCTGTCGGCTTGTGGCTGTGCCTGCCGTCCAGACCGACCTGCTTCAGCAATGTCATACCTTGCTCCACGGCATCGTCATTGCTCATTCCGGCAAAGGTCATCGGCAGGGTGACATTTTCAAGTGCGGTCATGACCGGAATCAGATTGAAGGTCTGAAAAATATAGCCGATCTTGCGGCAGCGCAGCCAGGCCAGCTCATAGGCGTCGAGCTGGGCGATGTCCACTTCATCGATAAATACCTTGCCCGAAGTCGGTTTGTCCAGCCCGCCGATCATGTTGAAAAGGGTCGATTTGCCCGAACCGGAGGGGCCCATGATACTGAGATATTTACCCTCTTCTATCTCCAGATCGATGCCTTTGAGCACCTCGACGACTATTTTGCCGAGGTCGAAGTTCTTGGTCACTTCGCTTACTCTGACGATCGTTTTTTCAGACATGTGGAGGTTCCTGCATTGAGATTGTTTCCTTCCGGACTATTGTTCCAGCCGCATGGCCTCCACCGGCTGCATCCGGGCGGCAAGAATGGCTGGGTAGATGACGCCGATGAGGCTGAGACTGGTGCCGACAATGACCGACAGAAGCATCGAATAGCACAGGGCAACCCAGGGAAATGAGGAAAAGATCGAAGTTCCAAGGGTAAATGTGGATGAGACGGTGGCGCTTACTACCCCGAGAATTGCCCCTGCACATGAGCCTGCCAGCCCCTGCATCAGAGCCTCCAGGACGAAGAGGCGGACAATGAAGCGGTCAAGTGCTCCCAGACATTTCATCGTACCTATTTCGCGAAAGCGCTCAGTGACCGACATCAGCTGCGCATTGATAATGCCGACGATGCAGACCAGCAGGGAGAGGGTGACGATCCAGCGCTGCTTTGCCGAGGCGGCGATGGCATCGGCTCCGAAACTGACGTCATAGCCGGCTTTCACCAGAATCTGATAACTGTTTATATCTCCTGAATTCAGCACGGCCTGGGCAAAATCGTTAGAGGACCGCATGTAACAGAGAAAGGAGACGGCGAGCACCAGGCTGGTGGTGGTCACCAGCGACCTGAAAAAACGTACCCGTATTGACTGGAACGCAATTTCCAACGATTTTCTAAACGGCAGGGCAATGAGGCGCGACATCTTTGAACCTGCAATGGAAAATAAAGTCTGGTCATCGGAATCTTCCGACCTGAGAATGTAACCTAGATATTATCTCCATGGATCTATAATTGTCAATGATATTGAAGTGCACTAGGCGACGGTGGTGGATTACTCAACCACTTTCCGGTTCCCCCAGATCACTGAAGCTGCACACTTTGAATCTGCTGCTCTGGGAGATAAACGCCAGCAGGAGATCGAGCAGCTCGAAACCGCTTTCGTTCATGAGTTGATGATGGATCATAATCGAAACATAATATTCTTCCACTGCCTGGCGTAATTCTTCGCACAGCGCCTGAAGGGCCGAAACGGCGTCAACCTCTTTTCGGGTATGCAGATCGACATTGATGAAAAAGTCGTCCAGGGGTGCCCGTCTGGTCTGTTCCCCCTTGCTTCTGGATATCCCTCTGTAACCAAGTTCCGCCAGAAGTTCCAGCGTTTCTTCCGAGCAGCGGTTCCAGGGCGGTGTGAAAAACGGGGAGAAATCTGATCCCATCACCGACGTGAGACGATCTCTGCCCCGGATCAGATCGACCCTGAGCGCCGATTTCGTTCTGGCTGCTCCAAATTCAGCTTTCTTCCCGCTGGGCTGATGGTTGGCGTGGCGCCAGCCATGCTGATGCCAGCACCATTGGGGCGAAGTGGTATCCACATGGGCTTTGAATTTTTCCCAGCGAATGGCGGTGAGCCAGGTGGGCACTACCGCCAGACACAAGGGGACACCGTAGTTAGAAAAGAGCTTGAGCAAGCGCAGGGCATTAACCGACGGTACACCGATATCATCTGCCCTGAACAGCAGTGGCAGTGGCCTCGTGGTCTTACGGCGGTTGACCGCGCCGGTCAGGGTCTGCTGAATCTGTTTGAACCCGTCGGCAGGAAATTCCCGGTAGAGAATGCAGGGGAGGGTTTTCATCACCAATCAGAGCCCTTCAATAATCGACACCGTCCGGCGGGCACCGTCCAGATCGAGTTCGGTTTGGTAGCGACTTTCCTGCGCTTGCGCAACTATCAAGTCAGCCAGTTGTTCCGGGGCCAGATCCATCTGGTCAAGTATTTTGATGGGGTGCTCACCAATGAGTCGTTCGACTCTGAGCCGCTGCTCCCTGTTCTGGTCGAACGGCAGCATCAGTGCTGGAACTCCTGCTGCCAGACTATTCATCGAAGTATTGTAGCCGGCCATGGAAACTGACAGGTCAGCAGCCGCGAGCCAGTCGATGAAGTGATCGGTAAATTGTTCGACGACCAGGTTTTGACGTGTGGCGGCGCGCAGCCTTTTGATCACCTCCGGGGGGCAATAGGGACCAGTGAACAGGTGGAAATAAAAACTTCCGGGTGTGTGGTCGCAGTGGGCTGCGGCCGCGACGGCCTCAAGCAGATGCGAGCCCACGCTGCCACTGCCAATGCTGGCCACAATGAACGCATCGCCAGGGCCCAGACCGAGTTCAGCGCGAATCGTGGGGCGGGCCTCGAGCCGCGGCTTCGGCGTTATGAAGCCGGTGTAATGGACCGGCACATCGAGCAGTGTAATGGGGCCGAAGGTGTAATCCAGAGTAACTAACCGCGGATCGGCATGCACCAGCAAGCCATTAAAGTAATTGTTCAGGGTGGCAACGACCCGGTCTTCCCACATCGTACGGTCGGTTTTCTTTTCGACCAGAATGTCGCGAAGGCTGCAGAGTACCATGGTGGACTTCGCGCGTGCCGCTTCCAGAAGAGGGTTCAACTCGAATCTAAAAGCCTTGCGGCCGAAAGGGTAGAGTTCGAGGATGAGACAATCGGGCTTGGTCGATTTGAAGAACGAGAGCAAGGTATTGATCCGCATCTGCTTGACCTCCTCGAGCCCAAGACGCGGATCGCAGCTAGTGAGCCCAGAAAACGTGTCGTCCATCTGCAGACCGGGGAGTTTCAGGAAATCGAAGGGTTCGTTCGCGACTGAGATATCGGGGCCGCCTACAATCATGGTTACCTGGTGGGCCTGGCTGCAGGCTCTGCAGATTTCGAGGCTTCTGTGAAAATGACCTACCCCGAGCACGTGCTGGCAATAGTAGAGTATTCTCACGACCGTGGCAGGGGTTCGATGTTGTAGGCAAAACCGGTCATCGTATCGTTGCAGCATGACACCGTCTGCAGCAGATTCTTGTCGATCAGCTTCGGCTCTCCCGGGGAAAACTTTCTTTTTTCAATGGCATAGAGCAACGATTTAATCACTCCCTGGTGGGTGATCACGAGAATCTGTTCACCTGCATAGCGACGCCCGAGCTTGGTCAGCAGTCCATGCGCCCGGTCGTGGACTTCTTTGCGGCTTTCACCACCAGGAGGTCGGAAGGACCAGCCTCTATCAACCTGGGACTGCAACTCTTCACCATGGCTGGTGCGGATCTCGGACCAGCTCAGACCCTCCCAAAGGCCCCAGTCCTGTTCGCGCAGATCCTTTTCTTCCTGGATTTCGATCCGCAGCTCTTCGTTAATGAGCTGCGCCGTCGTGGCTGCCCGGGGTGCCGGACTGGTGAGAATGCGCACCCATTTCCAGCGGGGGCTGCCAAGAAAACGGGCCCACTCCCGAACCGCCGCAATTCCATCAGAGGTAAGCGGCGAATCGAGGCGTCCCTGCACCCGCCCCTGGCTGTTCCAGATGGTCTGGCCGTGCCTGAGCAGGCCGAAAAGCGTCGAATCACTCATGCAGAGTTAGTGGTCAACGAGCTGGTGTTCGTCTGTCCCCACATTTGTGGGGCAGTTCTAATGAGCTTGGTTGCAACGTCTTTCTGGCACTTCAGGGCATGCTTACGCCGTTCTCGAATCTTGGGTCGGCATCGACGAATAGCCGGGCAAGATCGACGATTAATCGGCTATTGTCGAAATGCTCGCTCACTAAAGCCTTGCCCTTGTTAATAACTCTTTGCCGAAGTTGCTGATCTGTCAACAGCTGGAGAAGAGCTTCGGACAGCGCCTCGCTGTCTTCCTGCTCAACCGTAAGACCGGTTTCTTTATCGATGACGATTTCGGGAATTGAGGAAACGTTTGTCGCCACCGCCGGAATCCCCATGGCCAGTGATTCCACCAAAACATTGGGGATTCCGTCCCGGTCACCGTCAGCGGCAATCTTGCTGCCTAGAATGAAAAGATCGCTGCACCGGAACTGGTCGAGCACCTCATCATGGGGCTTGGTGCCGAGCCACCGGCAGTGGCTACTCAACCCTAATTCTTCAATGAGACGAAGAACAGATTCGCGGTCGTCGCCATCGCCAATCAGGGTGTGCTCGAAATCGATTCCTTTGTCAACCAGTCTCCGTAACGCCTGGTAGACTGTCGGCAATCCCTTTTTCTCAATAATCCTGGCGACTGTAAGCAGTCGGTAAGGCGGGGAGATCGCCGCCCTGTGGTCGTCGTTTTGAAAGAGATCGAGGTCGATGCCGTGATAGATGCAGTGAATCCGGGCACCGACACCTGTTTTAAGATCGTCCAGATAGGCCTTGTTCTGCCTGGTACAGGTTGCCACAAAGACAGCCTGTTCCAGTTTTTCTCTCAATTGTTCCGGGTGGGAGGTGTATATATCCTTGGCGTGGGCGGTGAAGCTGAAGCTGAGGCCCGAGAGAATGGCGGCGAACATGGTCACCGAAGTTGGCGAATGGGCAAAGTGCCCATGCAGATGACAGATAGAAGGGTCTTTGCACAGGAATTTCTCGGTCATGTAGCCGGCCTGAAAAAGATGTTTGAAGGTCGCCTGCCGCCTCGTTCTGCGAAACCGTCTTGAGGCTGTTGCCAGGGCGCGACGGTAGCGCTTGGTTTGTTTGACGGCGCAGAAGATATTCGGACCGATAAGTCTGGGCAGCTCGATGAGCAGCTCGGTGGGCAGGTAGTCGACCCGGGCCTTTATCTGCTTGACCGACTCGTGACAAAAATCCTCTCTTCCCTTGCGCATGGGAAAGAGACGTATGGTGAATCCGAGGTTCTCCAAAAGCAGGATTTCATTGGAAATGAAGGTCTCTGAAATCCTCGGGTAGCCCTTGAGAATATAAGCAAGTGTCGGCTGGCTGCCGCTCATGGCTGAACTGCTGCGGGTTCGGGTGGGGCTGCGGCACTGGTGCTGTTCGGCTGTCGGAACTGGGCGAGGCGTTCGAGCATGGTGTTGATGCCCGTTAATTCGAAGTGTGCCATGGAACCAGAGTAACCTTGCCTCCTGTCCAGAATTGAGAAGATCTTTTCGCGCAGTTTCTGCGGGCTAATCTCATGCCAGCCGAGATAATCGATCAGTCCTTCGCTTTTGAGGCACTGGGCCCTGATAAGCTGCTCCTTACGTGGTGTTTCCCGGGGAATGATAAGTGCAGGGGTCTGCTGGGTGAGGATTTCGCAGATAGTGTTGTACCCCCCCATTGAGATAACCAGATCGGCAGCCTGCATCAGTTCTTCCAGTCGGCTGTGGAACGGCAGGGTCTTGATCCCGTAAACCTTGCCCCGTTTCTTTATCTCTTCGCGTTTCCTCTTGGGCATGAAGGGTCCGGTGATGATCAGACTTTTAAAGGGCAGAGTCGTCGGAAAGTAGTCATGCATGTCGACGAACTTATCCAGTACGTCATAACCGTCGCCACCGCCGCCCGTGGTGACCAGCAGAAAGGTGTCGTTGGGCATGATGCGGTAGCGGCGGCGTATTTTCTTTCGGACGTTGCCATGTTTCTTTATCCGGGGAATGTAACCGGTGAAGACGACCCGGTCCTTGATACCCTCGGGAAATCTATAGAGTGACACGGGATCGTACACCTGCTGGTTGCCGTACACCCAGATCTCGTCGTAGAGAAGCTCTAGGTAGCTGTAGATATCCCGCTCTTGCCAGTCGGTGACGATTACTGAGGGGTCATCCAGAATATCGCGCAAGCCGAGTATGGTCCTGGTCCGAAAAGTGGTTTGCTTGAACCATTCAAGCGTGGGCAGCACCTCGCGCTTGAGGCCAAGCGGTTCCTTGTCGACGATAAAAAGATCAGGTTTAAAGGTCTGGGCGGTAGCCAGGATGATGTTGGTCCTGATGGAAAGCGCCTGCTGATCTTCGATCTTGATGGACAGCGAGCGGTATTCATCGTTGGTTTTTTTGATCATCCCGGGAATCCTGACGAAGTCGACCTGACTTGGCAGGGCGAAACGGCCGGCGAGTGGCGATCCGGTAAGGATCAGGATATTGGTGTTGGTTCCCCTGAGATGGTTGGCGATTGCCATGGTCCGGCGAATATGGCCCAGGCCGTAAGTGTCATGGGAATACATCAATATATTATAAGGCTGGGTCAAGGAGCTCACTCTGCGGTATCGGGATTGTCGTGTTTTTTCACCGGCTTAATTCGCAATTATTACGCCACGGCTACGACAAAGTCAAGGTTGGCGGAGATAAAAAAAGCCCCGCGGCAAACTGACCGCAGGGCTTTTGCAATGGTGTGGGTGTGCTGCTGATTAAAGTTTAAAAACTAAGAGTGAGTTGATTGCTGATCATCAGAATCGATTCGACCTCGGAGTAGGTGTCAACTTCCTGAAAGAGATCACCGGTATCCATATAACCGAAATGTACTTCGTAGGCCAGTGAATTAAAGAAATTGTAGACCACGCCGATATTAGCTTCCCAGCTTGACTGCAATTCGTTTTCTGATTTTGCGTCCCAGGCTGCGCTGGTAATTCCTATGGCACCATGAAAAGCGAGGTTTGGTGTGGGCAGATACTCAGCTGCGATAGCCCACCCATGGGGTGCAGAACCGGTGGTCTGAGCACTGAAGGATGTACCAAAGGGATCATCACCGAAGACGTCCGAGGTGGAGCTGGTTATCATCAGCGGCCTGAAGCGTGAAGTCTCAAACAGCAGTCCGCTTTCCGATTCGGAAACGGCGTCTTTGTCAAAGGTGTAGCCGGTAATCTTGTATTCGGATTTATCGATTCCATCGGCCTGAACAGAAACCACCCCTGTAAAATAAAGAGTAGCTGCTAGGGCGATGATCGGCAGGTGGAATCGATTATGTTTCATGATGGAAACTATTGTTAACAATTACAAATGGTTGTTCTTGAGCACTCGCTTTAGCGAGCAAGTACAAAAATTTATACCTACCCTTATAGTGTGCTGTTATGGGTGAAAAGTCAAGCGAATATTGTCCTTTTTATTGTCCAAAGAACTCCCTGAGAGACACCAATTCTTGCGGGAGCACCTGAGATGTTTTAATACTAGCTGACCTATTACCGTTAAAAAAGGGGAATATTCCCCACTGAAGTTTTCTACCAGGTGATTGTATGCGTGTAATACCCAGGATCATTCTCAGTCTGTTGTTTCTATTACAACCCCATCAGGTCTTTTCCGCCGATCAGGAACAGGAGCTGGTCATCAGCGTCCTTCCTTTTGAGGTGAGCGAGGAAGGGGAGTACGCCTTTTTGAACAGGTCAATCGATCAGATGCTGCTGGCTCGGCTGTCCCGCTACCAGGACCTCAAGATCCTGGCCATTACCCTCGATGATGAGAGAATCAAAGCGCTTCAGCAGGAGCAGCAGGCAGGCGATCTAGGCGAAGCGGCAGCGAAGCTCCGTGGCCAATGGCTGGTGGAGCCCTCCATGTATTCGCTCAAGGGAGGCATGCAGTTAAATCTCAGCCTGATACCGCTACAGGGCGGCAGAGCCATATCCTTTACCGAAAAAATCGACAACCAGGACCAGATTATGGCAGCGGTGAGTTCTCTGGCTGAAGATATCTATAAAACAGTTTCCGAATTGGACAGTGAGGACAATCTTGCCCGCATCGAAAAGAAAGATGACGAAGCATTGAGTGGCTTCGCCACTCCCCATCCCGAGCGTGATTACAAACGGGGAATTTACGGCGGTGCGTCTATCATTGCCGGGGACCAGGGGGGAGCCAGTTTCGAGTCGCGAGGTGTGCGCAAGAGCGGGGTGCTGCCCATGCAAGTGGAAGCGCTTGTGGCTGGCGATCTCAACAATGATGGGAGAAAAGACCTGATCGTATCTTCGAGGAGCAAGATTAGAATATTCACCTATGATGATCTGAACTTTCAGCTGGTCGCCTCCTACGATTTCTCTCCCGCCATGAAGATTCATGCGCTTAACATAGGGGACCTCGATAGCGATGGAACCAAGGAGCTCTACATCTCAGCCAATGAAGGCAGATATGCCTCTTCGGCCATACTGGGCTGGAACGGCAGCAAATCACTGCAGTCGGTGAGCCAGGGATTGCGTTGGTATATCAGACCGTTGCGGATACCCGGCAAAGGAGAGGTACTCATCGGTCAGCAGACCAGCTTTCGCCAGGATCAGGATTTCTTGAGCCCGGGGGTTTTTGAGCTTTCCAGGAATCCCGACACCGGTCGGCTCAAGAAGGGCAACAAGATGCTGCTGCCGGAGGGCACCAATCTGTTCGATTTTATCCACGCGGACCTTGACGGCGATGGTCTGGCAGAAACGGTGGTGATCGATAAAGACCAGAAACTGCTGGTCTATGATTCGGCGCTCAATCTCATATGGGTCAGCAGTGCGAATTACGGGGGGAGCAAAAGATATTTCGGCCCCCACTGGCAGAAAACAGACAGCGTGGATAGCTCGGGATTGTCCCAATCGCAGCAGGACAACCGGCGGTTGATCTTCATCCCGGGGCGCCTTGACGTCAAAGATATCACCGGCAACGGACTTCCCGAGGTGGTGCTCAGCACAAATGAAGTAAGTATATCCAAATATCTGAAAAACACCCGTACCTATGACGGCGGGGCGGTAGCCTGCCTGGGCTGGTATGGTCAGGGGCTTGTGGAATTCTGGCGGACAAGCCAGATCAGCGGTTATGTGGCTGATTATTTTTTCGACGATAGTGCTGACGAAATCGACACCCGGGGCAGAATCACCAATCGCCTCTATGTGGCCCAGATACCCGCTTCCTCAATAATAGACAAAATTTTGCCGCAGCGGGTGAGCAAGCTGCTTGCCTACGAAATGGTGGTAACAAAAGTTGCCGAAAAGCCGGCCAGTCCCTGAGGGGGTGTATAAATGTACACAAGATTAGTGGGATAAGAAGGCAACCGGGCAGTATAATTTTTTAAACTTTTAGTAAAAAAAACTTGACATGCCTTTTCCTGGGGTTTATAAGATCGATAATGAGTTGGCAGTTATGCCGTGCGTTTTGCTGATGCAAGGTAAAGTGCACCGTATAATAAATTCAACCTGCAGGCCCCGATAACCGGGGTTAACAAAACCTAGGAGAGATAATATGAAAAAAGTAATTGCTGCAGCAGCCGGCCTGATGCTGGTCGGTGCCATGGCGGGTACGGCATTAGGGGCCGTATCTATGGGCGGTGACGCTCGTGCTCGTTTCCTTTTTCAACAGAACTACGACTTGGGTGAAACAAGCGTAGATGAGGAAACTGGAGCGATTAGCCGTGACAGAGAAAAAGACAACAAAGTAACCTCCCGTGTTCGTGTTCAGTTCCGCGGAGAGGCAGCGGGCGGTGCCTATGCGATTGGCCGTATCGGCATCGGTGACGGTACCTGGGACGGCGGCAACAGCGGTACCAACAACGTGGTCGTCAAAGACAAGGCCTACATCGGTGTGCCGATGGGTATGACCCTGCTCGAGGCTGGCCGTCAGCCGATTCGCGGTATTGAAACCACCAAGTTCTTTATTCATGATAGAACCGCTGATGGTCTGACCTTTTTCATCAATCCCAATGATATGTGGTCGCTCCAGCTGGGCTACTATATCAATTACGAAGCTGCTGTCAACGGCGACTTGGTAGATGACAATGACGAGAGCGAATTGTCGATCTGGGTCGACGGCAAGTTCGCCGGCGACTGGGGAACCAGGTTTGGTACCTACTACGTGGATGACCAGGTTCTGACCGACGGCCGTGACGGCGACGGCGCCTATGGTGGACTCGAGCTGTTTGGTCCCGCCGGTCCTGTTGGCGTCAAAGCTGCTGTCGCGTTTGACGACAGGGGTGAAGGCGACACCGGTTGGGCTGCATTTGTTTCCGGCGACATGGCGTTTGGTGCTACCACTGCCGGCTTGAACGTCGGTTTCGCCAATGACGGCATCGAGCTTGACGGCGACTTCGGTTTCATCATGCTGGGTGGTGGTGAGTCCATTACCGTAGACGATGTCACTCTCGGTTTTGGTGAGGACACCTGGTGGATCGGCGCGCCGGTATCCTTCGCAGTATCCGAGGCTCTGACTTTGAAAGCAAACCTGGCATATTTTGACTATGATATCTCCGGCAGTGCTGTTGAGATTTCTGGTTCCGCTATTTATGCGATCAGCGACGGAGCAAGTGTAGACCTGGATGTTGGTTATCTTGCATGGAGTAATGATAGACCAGAAGTACTTGGTGAAGAATCTCCGTTTGGTGCGGGTCTGACCTTCAACGTGAGCTTCTAATTGTTGAATAATTAGAACTGCGTGAAAACACAAAAGGCCGGCCCTTTCGAGGGTCGGCCTTTTTCTTTTCCTTCAGTTTTGAATGCTTATGAGGAGAATGTTAGACTCTTCTCCAGCAGCTCCTATTATTTCCCTCCTTTTTTTTCTTTGGCAATGTCGTTATCTGATCAATTAGTCATCAACGGCTTGAGTTAATCTCTTTATAACCACAAGTTCCACCTCCCTCACGTGTTCGGGGACGTTCCCATCGTCTCTAATTATGATGGTGTATCCTTGCTCTTGCAGGGCTGAAATCGTGTCAATGCTGGGGATTGTGGGATAGACCGTCAGGTCGGTATAAAACATCGCTTCGATCGGCCGGTTGTAATTAAACAGCACCCCATTATCAAAATTCTCTTTCTGCAAATCCCTCAGGTCAATTACCCATTGCGGATTTCTTTCCTTGAACTCAAAAACGGTGAGCCGTTCCACCCCATAACGGATGGGTAAAATGACAAGCAGGGTCAGTACAAGATTGATAATCCACTTAGACCGGGACTGGTCTTTCAATCTGACGAGTGCATAAAAAAACTCCGCTGTCATGAAGAACAGGGCGGGAGCTGTGATGAACAGATAGGCCTGCATTTTGGTTCTAGCCACTGAGAAAAAAACAAACGGAACCAGAAACCAGACCAGTACTGCGAGTTGTTTTTTATCGCCGGGATTTTTGAGTGATCGCCATATAAACCACCCCAATGGCAAATAGATAATTTCACCGTAGTTGATTCTAATTCTGTTCAGATAAAAAAAGATCGACCTCGAATGTCCCTCGAGCCCTTCACTCAAATGTTGAAGATTATAACTCGATTCCCAGGCGGCTTCCTGAGGAAATGCGGAGAAAATGTAGAGCTGCCAGGGCAAAAATACTACGGTCAGAGTGATCATAATAACAATAAAACGAGCGACAATGGTTCTCAGGCTGAATTTTCCGGAGTCCCAGGCCAGCAGCAGCAAAATCGGAATGACGATCAGGGCGGGCAGCCACTTGGATAACACAGCCAAGCCTATGGATATGCCCACAAGCACCGAATAGATGAATTGTTCCTTCTTACAGTGTTGAATGCTCAGATAGACAGAGAGCAGGATAAAGAACATGAAGAACACATCCACATGGTCGGTTGCCTTCCTCCCCCCCACCAGAGAAAGTAAAAGCCCATTGATCGAGAAGAAAAAGGCGGCCAGATATCCAGTATTCTTATTGAACAGGTAGCTACCGACCGAGAAAACTAAATAGACAGCGATTGAGACCAGCACAATTGAGGGCAACCGCACCGCCAGTTCATTCACTCCAAAGAGCGCCATGCTCCCGGCGATGCCCCATAGGGCCAGCGGTTGTTTGTGCAGCCAGATATGATTGGCCTGCCAGTCCCTGAAGTCGTAAGGCAAAACCGGATTGTTATAGAGTGTCGGCAGCAGTGGATGGGAGAGGAGATTCTTGGCCACCAGGGCATGGTATCTCTCATCCCAATGATGGAGAAAGAAATCCGCGGATATGTAGAGGTAGAGGCACAGTGCGCTCACAATCATCAATCCGATTGCTTTGCCGTAGTGGTCTCTCTGCTGGAATCGCCAGGACCACCAATATCCTGCCGAAGCCAGAATAAGCGCAATGATGCCCAATATGAGGTTGTTCACTATAGTGGCCTTTAAATGCTGCAGATTCCAGAGGTTAATTAGTCTTTTTTCTGAGCATTAAATCGCTGCCTTCGTGCACCGCATATTCTTAATACGATCAACCCTGCTGGACCGCGGGTCACATTGCTAATTGATCTTGTATCCGTCGATTTTCAGACGCGTCCCCCGGTCGATATAGCGGGGCGGATGAGGGATGATCAGGTTGTCGCCGGGAAACTCAAAGATTCCCCAATCCTTTTTTGACCACCAGTCACCGACAACCTTCCCTTCCGGGTCAAGTATATACGCTCCCTGATATCTTCCCCCGTATCTGGCGGCAAAGCCTTCGTCGACACTCTGCCGGTCTCCCCATCTCACCCAGTATTCCAGCTGTTCCTTGTTCATATCAAGGTCAATCTGGTGCCAGAACTTACTCTGCACGGTGAAGACCTTATCGAGCCCCATTACAGCGTCGGGGTTCGATTTGGGTCCGGCGTAGTAGTAGTGGTAGTTGGGATCGATGATCAGATTACGATATTTCGCGGTGACCTCATGATGCTCTCTGATACCCTGACCCAGATTCTGGTTTCTGAGGGTGTGGGTACAGCCGCTGAGAATCAATGCAAAGATCAAAAACGGCAAAACTGATAGGAACCGGTGCATGACAACCTCCTCTGTTTGTCTGACTGTATGCTATGCATCTACTCAATATACGTCAACAAAGCTGGAATTTTTGGCGAACAGGTGACTACCAGGGAAGCGGATGGGTTATGCCGAAATCATGGGTATCTTGAAATCTATCCAAAAGATGAAAAAATCGATGGGTTTTGTGGAGCGACTAATGCTATAAGATTGATCTGGTCGGAGCTATACTGATAAGCAGGTAGTTACCAGACGCTGGTGTCGATTGATGGCAATAGATCGAATTGAAGAGCGATAGAAAATATCAGACGCTGGTCCTGGTGGGCGCGGGAGTGTTTCTGTCGACCATGGACTCGAGCATGGTCAATGTCGCCCTGCCGTTCATCATGGAAAGCTTTGGTGCACCGCTGCGCTCCATCCAGTGGGTGGTGCTGATCTATCTGCTGTCGATCACGGTGACCCTGTTGTTCTGGGGAATCGTCGCTGATCGCTTCGGTAAATTTGGCACCTATCTCATTGGCATTCTGATATTTTTGTCGGCCTCGGTCGGCTGTGCCATGGCACCGAGTCTGACACTGCTAATTGTCCTCAGGGCCATTGAGGGTCTTGGGGCGGCGATGCTGATGGCGGCCGGCCCGACCATAATCAGGGATGTGTTTCCAAATCATCAGCTCGGCAGGGGGCTTGGACTGGTTGGTATCGCCACCTCGGCCGGCCTGATGAGCGGACCGCTGGTCGGTGGTCTGCTGATCAGCGCGTTTTCGTGGCGGGCCATGTTTCTGGCCTGCATCCCGGTGGGCATTTTGATGATCGCGGGCGGGGTATGGGTGATGAGAAATGGCCAACGCCGCAGGGTTCAGCATCCTCTGCGATCATTCGACTGGAGAGGAGCCGGCCTCTGGGCGCTGCTGATTGGCTCTCTGGTGCTGTATGCCCACTTTCTGCCGCTAATGCACACAGGGGGGTGGGTCGCAGGTGGCGGTGGGCTCGCACTGCTTGGTTTTCTCTTTTACCTATCTGAAACTAAGCGGGAATCAAATATCTTGCCACTCCATCTCTTTCCTAAAAATTATTATCACATCGGCCTGATAACCGCTTCTTTGTCGTTTGCGGTGCTTTTCGAGGTGCTCATTCTGATGCCTTTTTACCTGACCCACATCAAGGGGTTGGCAGCCAGCCTTGTGGGCACCGTGATGATGGCGGTGCCGCTCACCCTGTTCGTGGTCTCGCCGACTGCAGGCATGCTTTACGATCGGTTCGGCAGCCGCTACCTGACCACCATCGGCCTGTCTATCTGTACCGCGGCCTTGCTGCTGCTCTCTACTATTGACCAGGACACTTGGCTTTCGCTGATTTTCGTCTCCCTGGCTCTGCTTGGTATGGGACAGTCGATGTTTTTGGCACCAAACACGGCTTCGCTGCTGTCGCGGATTCCGGAGGTGGATGCGGGTATCACATCGGGACTGCTGGCCACTTCGAGAAATCTCGGCATGCTGGCCGGCGCCGCTTTCGGCTCGATGATCTTCGCCGCCTGGTTCGGTTATTTTTCAGCAGGCGAGGAGTTGAGCAGCTTTCGTCCGGCCCTGAGTGACCCATTTATATCTTCGCTCAGATGGACGATGCTCTGCACTGCGGCCCTCTCGGCAATCAACGTGCTGATCAGCTGGCAGCGCAGGGATTAAACTGAGTTATTTCCAGGAAGATTACTGATCTCTGGGAAAGATAACCTGGGCGGTCATACCTTGGTCTTCGTTGGCGGTCAGGGAAAATCTGGCATTGTGCTGTTTGAGAATCTGCTCAACCAGGGTCAGTCCCATGCCGGTGCCGTACGTTTTAGTGGTGTAAAAAGGGTCTCTGGCCCGGGACAGATCACCATTGACCATGCCGCTGCCGGTGTCGCGAATCGAGACGCTTACTTCGTCTTCTCGAACATCGGCGCCTATGGTGAGCACGCCGCCGGCATCCATCGACTCGATGCTGTTTCTGATCAGGTGTAGAAAAGCCTGGTGGATCTTGTCTCCGTCAATTTCAAACAGCAGATCCTCCTCAGGCAGCATAACCCGATAGATGATATCCTGCTTCTTCATGGCGGAGTAAAAGACCATGCCCGCCCGTTTGACGATTGCGAAGAGAGGCTGCTCGTTTTTCTGAAGATTGGTGTCGCTGACGAAATTGAACAGATCGTTGAGGGTCGATTCCACCTTGGCTGACTCTTTGGTCAGCACCTTCAGGAATCTTCTGTTTTTTTGCTCTGAAACCCTTTTTCCAAGAAGTCGCGCCGTGCCGCCAATCGAAGTAATCGGGTTTCGCAGGGCGTGAACGAGCTGGGCCGACATCTGTCCCAGGACGGTAAACCGTTCCGACTCGAGCAGTTGATCCCGGCTTTTTTCGAGTTCTTCGGTGATCTGTTCGAGTTCTTCGATCTTTTCCTGCATGTCGTGGTACAGGCGCGAATGCTCTATGGCCAGGCTGGCCTGGGCACCAAACATCTCCAGCGCTCTGACATCGCTCTGCTCAATTGGTTTGCGGGTGATAAAATTGTCGGCAATGATGACTCCCAGTGATCGGTCCGGGGAGAAAAGTGGAACGATGACAAAACTGTCCTGGTTGAGGGTGGCGATCAGCTCGGCGGGTATGTGCACATCGGCGCTTCCCTTATCAACCAGGATCGAACGCCTGGTTTGACAGGCATGAATAAGCGGGTGATCGTTCCGGGACGCGGGGATCTCAAGTGTTTGGACAATTTTGTTTACTACCCCATTGGCCTCTTTTAAATCCTCGGAGCTCCGTTGAAAGAGTGTTTGGAGATCGAGCTTTTCGGTCTTGATTTTCTTCCAGATGGCAAGTGCGTCGGCCCGGTTGTCGGGACCGATGGCCAGCTCACCCTTGAGAATCGAGCCATCACCACTGAACAGAGCCAGAAAGGCACGGTTGAAGGCCAGTCCTTCTTCAGACGTGATACCAATCAGGATCGTCTTGAGCACCGCCTCCAGTTCCACTTCGCTCAGGTAGCCGCTGTTCATTATCACCATAAGGTGATGTAGAAAAAGGGTTCGGAGATTGGCGAGCTGCAGCTCGCGGCGCAGAGCCCGGCTTTCCGCCCGAAGCGCTCGCTTGTAAAGCACTTCTGCCACGGCCTGATAGAGGGCCGCACCGTTGAGCGGTCCTGCCAGATAGCGGTCAACCTCCTGGCCCAGGAACGGCTCAAACTTGGGAGATGGTTCAACGGCGATGATGCCCAGCTCCCGATGGTCTCGATGCAACCTGTTCAGGACAGAGGTTGAACTCTCCTCTATAAGAGACAGATCGAGCAGCGCCAGAGCCGTCCGGTGGTTGTTGAGCTGACCGATTATCTGGTCGATGGTTGAGGCGACGGTAAAGGGGAGATCGAACTCGGTGAGCAAATCCTGGAGTTCTGCCGAGATCTGCTCGGAGGTCGAGGCGACGACGATGCATTCGTCGTTACTGAGGAGTATTTCCTCAGTGTTTTTAAATAATTGATTGACAGCAGGTAAAGGCTCTACCATAAAACATTCCAGCCGTTGCCGGCCCTGCCCAAACAGAAGGCCTTGACCGGAAATGACAAAGGGCACCTAAATTTAGCGTAGTGCCCTAAAATCAGTCGCTTTTCTACTAGTTTACTGGTTTGGTTGAAAAATAAAAATAAAAATCGTATAAACTGGAAGCCTTGCGCCTCATTTCAAGCTAACCCTTGCATTGTCTTTAAGCTGACGTTTATGATTTTTGACGGTCTGCAGGGATAAAGGATAATTTGTGAAGACATTCTTTGCCACCGGCGGCCCCCTTGCTCAATATCTATCTCACTATGAGTCCCGACAAGACCAGCTGTTGATGGCCCAGAGGATAGCTTCCTTTCTGGCAGCGCCCGAGGCTGAACTCGCAGGGACTCCAGACTACAGTGATGTACTGGTCGTCGAAGCCGAGACCGGTATAGGCAAAAGCCTGGCCTACCTGGTGCCGGCCATCGACTCGGGGATGCGGGTGGTGGTCTCCACTGCCACCATCAACCTGCAGGATCAATTGATCGAAAAAGAGATCCCACTGCTGGAGAAGGTTCTCGGGCGAGAAGTCTCTGCCGTCTGCGTGAAAGGGAGGCAGAATTATCTCTGCCTGTATCGCTGGTATCAGCATCGCTATTCCCCCCAGATCTCTCTGGTTGGAGACGAGGAGTGCGAAAAGGTAGAGAGCTGGCTGGAGGAGACCGAGTGTGGCGACCGGGCTGAGCTTGACTGGTTACCGGACAACTCACCTCTGTGGCCGAAGATTTCGGCCCACAGCTATCAATGTCTGGGCAGCGACTGTCCAGAGTGGTCCAACTGCCTAGTGAATAAACTGCGAAAAAAAGCGGCCTCGGCCCGCATCCTGGTGGTCAACCATCACCTCTATTTCTCTGATCTGGCCTTGCGCCAGAGGGGCTTCGGCGAGATCCTTCCCCGGCACGAGGCGATCATTTTCGACGAAGCCCACCACCTTGAGGGGGTGGCTACCACATTTTTCGGTACCAGTTTCAGTCAGTATCAACTCTATGACCTGGTCAGCGACATCAGCCAGCAGGCTGAGATCGATCTCGAACCCGAAGACGGTGACCGCATCGTCGGCACGGCTGGCGGCGTCCGCCAGCGGGTTGAGGGGTTCGTTGCCCTTTTTCCTCCCCAGCGTGGACGATTCAGCCTGGTGGAATTCGTTCGGTCCAACGACAATTGGGCACCGGAAATTCAACTTGTTGCCGAAAGCTTAAAGCGGCTGGCAAGTGCTCTGGAAAAGATCAGCCGTCGTCATGAAAACTGGCAGGTGCTCGCCGATCGAGCAGTGGAGCTTTACCAGAACTTGCTTTTTGTCGGACTGCTTGATCAGGACATGCGCTCATCCTCTCACGTATACTGGTATGAAAAACGGGAACGGGCAGTCAGCCTGTCAGCCACACCAGTGAACGTTTCAGAGGATTTAAGGAGGAGCCTCTACTCGACGGTTCCGAAAATAATCATGACCTCGGCGACTCTAACGACCGGGGGCAGTTTTGACTATATCAGGCAGCGGCTCGGGCTCAGTGACGATATCGAGGCCCTGCAGTTGAAATCGCCCTTCGACTACGGTTCGAGAACGGTGTTGTATGTCCCGGGATTGGGGTTTCCAGAACCGTCCTCGCCCGGTTATGACGAGGCACTTTGCGAGCAGGTGGAAAGGCTGCTGAAGATAACCAGGGGAAGAGCCCTGGTGTTGTTTACCAGCTTCCGGGGCATGGATCTGGTGGCCGATTATTTGACCCAAAAACTAAACTACCCGGTATTCGTACAGGGAACCGCCTCGCGCGCCAGGCTGCTGGAGCGCTTTAGGTCGCAGACCGATTCGGTCCTGTTGGCAGTTGCCAGTTTCTGGGAGGGTGTCGACATCGTCGGCGAATCGCTCAGCGGCGTGATCATCGATAAACTGCCTTTCGAGGTACCCACCGATCCCGTGGTCCAGGCCCGGATCCAGGCAATCAGGGAGGACGGCGGCAATCCCTTCTTCGATTTTCAGATTCCCCGGGCGGTACTGAGTCTGCGCCAGGGAGTCGGCCGGTTGATGCGTTCGGCCAGCGACGGGGGACTGATCTCGGTGCTTGATGCCCGGTTGTTCACCAAACGCTACGGCAGTGTCTTCTTGAACAGTCTGCCGCCTTCACCGGTGGTCCGGGATATGGTTGAGATTAAGAACTTTTTTGGTATGTTGGAAGAAAACCACAGCTGAGTTGGTGAAAGTCAGACCATGGAACTCAAGAAGCTCATATTCGAAGAAGCAGCCAAAATTGACGAGGTGATGCGCCTGGATTTAGACGAGTTGGCCGCAGAACTCGATCCCTTGCTGATAGAAATCCTCAATTACGGTCTATTCAGCGGCGGTAAACGGATCAGGCCGTTTCTGACCACCTCCGCCGGTCGCCTCTGTGGCTGTACCGACGAGGGCATCTACCGGCTGGCCACTTCGTTTGAATATTTACATGCCGCCACCCTGATCCATGACGATATCATTGATAATGCCAGCGAACGCCGCGGTGCCGCCTCGGTGGTCAGTCAATATGGCCTGGCCGAGGCTATCCTCGCCGGGGACTTTCTCCACGCCCATTCGATGCAGTTGGTCAGCCGTATCGGTGGTCCCCAGGCCCTGACTGCTTTCTGCCGGGCAACAATGGCAATAGTCGACGGCGAATTCCGCCAGTTGCGCAACGCAGCCGGCTTCGAGCAGTCCGAGACCGAATATTTTACCGTGGTCAAAGGCAAGACAGCGCTGCTCATAGGCGCAGCATGCGAGATTGGGGGCATGTATGGAGGTGGAGACGATGGGATCTGCAGTGCTCTGCAGATATTTGGCATCAATCTCGGTTGTGCCTTTCAGATCATCGACGATCTGCTCGATTACCAGGGCAATTCAGATAAAACGGGGAAAGCCACCGGCAACGACCTGGCCGAGGGCAAGATGACCCTGCCGGTCATTATTGCCCTGCAACGGGCCGATGAGCAGGACCGGCAAGCTCTGTTGGCCATTTTTGCCGACCCCGAGGCGAGAGCGCGTTCTCTGGCAGATGTTTTTGGACTGATCAAACGCTACCAGGGGTTCTCATCAGCACGGGAGAAAGCGGAAGAGCTGATCGACAAGGCTTTGGCAGCCCTGCCTGTTATGGAAAGCCAGGACGCTCTGAAAGAGCGGGTGATTTTAAAAGATTTGTGCACCTACGTGCTGAATCGCGACAAGTGATCGATCATCATCCTACCCGATGACAAGTACGCGCACCAGGAAACCGGCCTCAAAGAAACGGCGACCGACCAGAAAGAAGAAATCCACCAGTCGTTTTCCCTCAGGAGCGAGTATCTCCAGACTTGTCCTCTTTCTGGTTCTGATCATATTTTTATTTCTCTCGATTGGTGCCGCCGGTTACGTTATTTTTTTTCGGGTCGTGGTGGCTGTTGATCTCCATGGTTGCCAGGCACCGATTGCGGCGGGCGTTATCGATCGGGCGGGCAGTCTGAATTATCAGGGAGGGGCCGAAGATTTGAAGACAGAACGTGGAGAGAGCACATGAAGATCGGCTTAATCGGCACTGGCCGCCATGGATCGAGATATGCAAATCATATTGTCAATGACTTCGAAGAGACAGAGCTCATTGGCATTTCACGCCGCTCTGAAAAGGGGAGGGAGCAGGCCCGGGAATGGGGAACCGTTTTCTTCGAGGATTATCGGGAACTGATCCATTCAGACCAGGTTGAGGCAGTGATCGCCGCCGTTCCGCCGGTGCTCAACCTGGAGATTGCTAAACTCTGCGCTCGGCAGAACAAACCGCTGCTGGTTGAGAAACCGCTGGCCACCAATTCCGAAGAAGGTGAGAGGATCGTGACCTTGATGCGGGATGCGGGGGTTCCGCTGACCGTTGGTCAGACGCTGCGCTACAATCCGGTGATCAGGAAATTGCGTGAGGAGCTGCCCAATCAGGGCCGGCTGTTTACTGTCTATGCCAACCAGCGCCTTGAGCCATCCGATTTGCGGTGGCTGGAGAACCCGGTTGAGGCGGGAGGAGGTATCACCTTCCATATCGCTGTCCACGTCTTTGACGCCCTCCACTACATTACCGGTCTGAAAGTGGTCAGGGTGTCGGCCATGTGCCGGACCTGCAGAACGAAAAACCTCGAGGACATGGCGTTGATTCACGTGGAAATGGAGAACCGGGTGGCCGGCATAGTAGATGTCAGTAAACTCAGTTCGTCGCGCAGCGGTCGCTACGAATTTATCTGCGACAACGCCCAGCTCCACGGCGATCAGATCCATGGGTACGTAGATTCCATCGCCGCGGCCCGGGAGACCAGGATCGGCTCCTACCGGCCGGAACCGTCGATTCCCCCCCTGCTGGCCGACTGGCTAACCTATTTGAGGGGTGAGGGGGAAAATCCGGTGAGCGGCGAGGATGGGCTCTATGCCATCAGGGTGAGCGAGGCGAGTAGGGAGTCGGCTGAGGACAGCCGCTGGGTCAATGTCTGAAGGCCGTCTCGACCTGCCAATTTCTGCCGTTATATCTGAATTTAAGTGCACTACTCATTGGCGAAGATCCCAATTCCACCGTCTCTTCGCTCGCACCTTGCCTGGGGGGTGCATACTAGACCCGGGGGGCCGCAATACCTATCGTATCACCTTTGAATTTGGGGCCAGAATTTAATTCTGGCCCCTCGATACAATTCAATTGCCTCTTCAGATAACTTGATACAACGCATAGGCCCAGACCGCCGCAGCGGCGATCAAACTCAGCAACACCGCCGCACTGCCCATGTCCTTTGCTCGGCCGGCAAGCTCGTCATACTCTGGAGACACCCGGTC
>JABDQA010000023.1 GCA_013042475.1 Desulfofustis sp. | reverse complement strand
GATTTCGACGCCATCGAACTCAACGAGGCGTTCGCGGTTCAGGCCCTCGCCTGCATGCGTGAGTTGGGATGTAGTCTGGAGAACACCAACAGGCTGGGCAGCGGCATTTCACTGGGCCACCCGATCGGCTGCACCGGGGCCAGGATCCTCGTCACGCTGATGAAACAGATGAAGCGGGAGAACTATGGACTAGGCCTCGCCTCTCTGTGTATCGGCGGCGGCCAGGGAATGGCAATGGTGCTCGAAAATATCTAGCCTGACGTTTATGGGAATAACAAAGTTTGAACGCACAAATAATATTACCGGTTGCTATTATCTTTTGTGGTTTCCCAGAAGTGCATTCTGGAATCGAAGATGAAAAAACAACATTCCCGCCCTGCAGGCGAGTCGATGCGGCCTGCTATCCCTCGTCGCTTTCGGGGGAGGCGTGTTTAGCTATATAGCCTCCCCCAATTCTCCTTGACTGATATGTTTGACAATATCAGAGAGATTCAGTGCGTAGACTGGCGTGGACATGGGTAATTCTGCTCTCAGGTAATAGAGGGATCAGGGTAAAGACCGGCTCTTCACCACCTCAACACTTTTCCATTGACTGTTGAGATATCTTCAACACTGTTTTTCTCGGTAAAAAGGGCACGACCCAGTTCAGCATGAAATGGAGTCCTTTTTCGTTGATCTTCACCAGATCACCCTTGAGCATCGCCTCGTAACCACACTCAGCTACAGATTCAGCCGAAGCCGCATTGTCAAAAACTTTGACGCCGTAAAGATCACCGGCAGCGACAAAACCTGTGGCTACCGCACCCGGGCATAGTGCTGTCGAGGTGACGCCGGTGCCTTCTAGTTCCTGGGCGATGGCCTGGGAGAATGAAAGCACAAAGGATTTGGTGGCGTAGTAGACGGCCTGCAGCGGACCAGGCAGAAACGCGGCGGTTGAGGCGACGTGAAGAATTTTGCCCGAATTTCTTTGCACCATCCCCTTGAGATAGAGGTGGGTCAGGGCGACCAGGGAGGTCATGTTAACCTGCATCATGGCCAGATCCCTGGCAAGTTTCCGTTGGTGGAATTTTCCATGCCCGCCAAAACCGGCATTGTTGATCAGGATATCGATCTCCAGACCGGCCTCCTCGGTGGCCGCAAAGATCTGGTCGGCTGAATCGGGAACGGCGAGGTCGGCAGCAATCACCATGACGCTGATCCCGTGGTTGTTCTCCAACTCCGTTTTCAGTTCCTTGAGTTTTTCTTTACTTCTGGCCACGAGCACCAGATCTCCGCCCCTGGCCCCATGATATCGGGCAAATTCTTTGCCTATCCCGCTCGAGGCGCCGGTTATCAATGCGGTGTTTCCCATATGTGCCTCCTTGGTGTGCGGCTGTTTTACGCACCATGTCAATCAGTTTTCAATGTTCCGTTCACTTGATGTAAGGTAACCAGTCGCTGCCAATACACCAGAACTGACGGGGATGAAAATGGTGCTCTCTCGACCTGGCGGCCGACCGTACATATACTTGCATGTAGTAATTTGTCGCAGTTTCTTGCAGTCAAACCCAATCTGGCAATCAGGAATATGAAACGCCGCCTGGTAGCAGTTCTTGCCGCTGATGTAGCGGGCTACTCCCGCCTGATGGGTGTGGACGAAGTGGGCACCCTGGAGGCGCTGAACAAATGCGAAGAAGAGGTTATTGCACCAGCCGTTGAAATTCATGGTGGGCATATTGTCAAGCGCATGGGTGACGGCTATCTGGTCGAATTCTCCAGCACCGTCGACTGCGTTGAATGTGCGGTGCGCTGGCAGCGGCTTGTCGAAAACTCGGATTTTCCGTTTCGGTTTCGACTGGGCATTAATCTCGGTGACGTCATTTCCGAAGCGGGCGATATCTATGGCGACGATGTCAATATCGCCGCCCGTATCGAGGGATTGGCCGAACCCGGCGGCATCAGCCTGACCGGTGAAGCATATGACCAGGTAAAGCGCAAGCTGCCGTATAAATTCACCTTCACCGGTGAACACGGGCTGAAAAATATTACCGATCCGGTTAGGGTATACCGCCTGCATACAGACGCTTCAACCGGCCGAACCCAGGTTGCCGCCCCCCGCAGGCGATTCACCACGATAGCGGTTCTTTCCCTCACTGTTCTGCTCTTCGCAGCCTTGACCATTTCCGGTTATTATTACTTCGCGCGCACGTCCCCCCCACAGAGTCAGACCACCGAGACAGACCTGCCAGGGAGCACTGAGAGGCAGTTTGCCAGAGGCGCATCCATTGCGGTGCTGCCCTTTAAAAACCTCAGTAACGATGAAGAGCAGGAATATTTCAGCGACGGGATTACCAACGACATCATCACCGATCTTTCCAGATTTCATGACCTGCTGGTGATCTCAAGCAACACGGTGTTTCAGTATAAGGGTGAAACCGTCAATTCTAAAGAAGTCGGCCGGGAACTCGGGGTTAAATATCTGCTTGAAGGAACAGTGCAGAAGAGTGACGACCAAGTGAGGATCAATGCCCAGCTTGTCGAAAGCATTGAGGGAACGCACGTCTGGGCGGAGAGATTCACCCAGCACTATTCTGATATTTTTGAACTCCAGGCCGAAATCGTCACCTCAATCGTTGCTAAATTGGCCATCAAGGTCAGCC
>JABDQA010000021.1 GCA_013042475.1 Desulfofustis sp. | reverse complement strand
GGTCATAGATTATGAGGTGATATTTATAGCAGTTCAAGAAAACCGCCAGCATGCCAATGTTTTAACCGATGCGGCAAGGTCAGGCTACCTTCCAATTAATATTTTGCAACTTTTTTACCGTTATGAGGCGGTTCTTGCGCCTAACTTTCTGCATATTGCATTTGACCCGCTACCTCATGAATTAACTACAGCTCATGGACCGGCAATCGATTGATGCGGCTTGATCTGAAAAATGTGAAATACTGTCTGGCGATCCGCTCCACGATTTAGCGCCCGATAAGGGAATGGTGTAATCGCGTCGATCTCATGATAAATAAGATTCAGAATAGTTGTCGAACATCTGTTCCCCAGTGGTTCATTTTCATCAATCAGATATGACTATGGAGGCTTGTGTTGGATGCAATCAATGAAATGAAAAAATGGAAAATCTGCCTACATATCGAGAAGACAGCAGATTATTGTAAGAAGAGTCTCTTCTCGCTTTCGGAAGCCAAATCGCTATGATGAATAAGAAACTGCGTGCTCGTGCTGATGAGAGTATTGCTGCACATTCAAGCCGATTCTTCAAGACCGGACCAGGACAAGTTGAGGTGAGTGCTCCCCTTTTAATCAGACTTTCAGATTATTCCACAGATTGACAATGAAATCCTGGGCGTTGGTAAGGATTGCCTGGGCTTGCGCAGAGCCTCGATTGGCCAGTTTGTCGGCGCTGAATTCCGACATGTCGACAATGAAGAAGAAGACCGGTCGAACCGATCCGTCCGCTTGGATTCTGTAACTGGGTGTCATATTGCCAAAGGCGATGGAGTGCAGTTGGGTGGCCATGGCGATGACAGTCGTTGCCCTGCGGGCATGGGTGCGCATTTCGTCCTGGGCCTCATAAGCGTCGCCTTCTACACTGGGCAAGGGGCCGTCGTCACGAATCGAACCGGCCAGGACATAGGGTACCCCTTTTTTTTCACAGGCATAGATGATGCCGTCCTGAACCCCTGCCTCCTCGATAAAGGCGCTTATCGAACCACTGGCACGAACAGCGTTGATCACGTCAAGATGGTTATAGTGCCCGAGAGGCACCAACTGCTGGTTGTAAATATCTTGACCAAGTCCGGTCCCGAACCGGGACGCCTCCAGATCATGCGTCGCCAGAGCGTTTCCTGCCATCAGGGCGTGACAGTATCCGGCTTCGACTAGTCCCTGCATCGATTCCCTGCTATCCTTGTCAAAGCTGACCGCTGGACCGAGCACCCAGACGATGTGGCCGTGATCGCGGTCGTACCTGAGAATTTTATAAAGGTCGTCATAGGATCGAGAAAAAGGGGTTTCTCTGGTGCCGCGGGAGCGAAAGGTAAATTTGTCTTCAGATTCCTCGGGCTGGATGAAGCCGTCGGCATGTAAGTAGATTCCCTGTTCCCCGTTTTCCGTGCGGCCGATCACCACCTGTTCACCCTTTTTCAGGTTTCGAGCCTCTACTACCCGCAGTGTACCCTGATTGACGACCAGCACCGCGTCCATTCTGCTTTCCGGGGCAAGTACCCAGCCGTGGCCATCGAGTTTCACATACTCAGGGAAGTTTGAGGTGGCATGGAACTGGTCTGGGGCAATACCGTCGGCCGGGGCTGCTACGGTTTGGGCAGTGGGACTGCCGGATAGAGGGGCCGTCTCGAAGTCGGGCGGTTGATAGGTGGCAAGAGGGTGCATGACTACCTCCAAGGGGCTGAATTCTCTTATTTTACAAGATAGGCAATCTAGTAAAATTTGACAACAATTGCACTTTTTCCTGGGCAAAAACTGCTCACATGATAAGGTCGCTCTGACTGAGGCACAGGGTGATGCAATACAAGAAGATCAGAAGAGCACTACCGGAGGAGGCCGCACGGTTGACGGAGCTTTCCTTTGCTTCCAAGGCTTACTGGCAGTATCCGCAGAGCTACTATCGCCGTTGGCAGCAGGAATTAACCATTACCGCAGATTTTATCGACACCCATAATGTCTACGTCTGCGACGACGGTTCGTCTCCATGCGGTTTTTATTCTCTGGTTATCCTGCATGAAGCGCTCCATGTGTCCGGGCTAGTGCTCGCCGCTGGCGTCTGGCTCGAGCACATGTTCGTACACCCTGACAATATCGGACAAGGCGTCGGGACCCTCCTGTTTAACCATATGTGCCAATTGGTCGAAGAAGGAGGAAACAGTCTCATCCACCTGCTGGCAGATCCCCATGCTCTTCTGTTCTACAAAAAGATGGGATGCGTGTACCAGGGGGAATGCTCCTCGACGATTCCAGGCCGGACCACCCCCTATCTCATCTGCAATCTGGATTCGCCCAGCTAAGTGAAGTCAAATGGTTGACATTATTCTGATAGTATTGCCGGTTTTTCTTGTCATAGGGCTGGGCTTCATACTGCGGGGAACCGGTCTGGTGGACGGCCCGTTTCTGACCAGACTGAATCGACTGGTCTACTATGTGCCGCTGCCGATCATGTTCTTTTATAAAATCGCCCAGTCGGATTTTTCGGTCAGTTTCAACCCACGTCTGCTTTTTTCCACCGTCGCTGCAGTATTGGCCGTCTGTCTACTGAGCTATTTGTATGGTGGTATCAGAAATCATGAGCCCACCTCACGGGGGGCGTTTTCGCAAAGCTGCTTTCGGGGTAATCTCGTCTACGTCGGCTTGCCCCTGATCTATAGCGCTTATGGGGAGGAGGGGTTTGCGGTGGCCGGGATTTTAATCGGTTTTATCACTCCCCTGGTCAATTTCCTGTCAATTCTTGTGCTGCTGCGCCCCCAGCAGCGCGGTGAACATCAAGTGCGGGTATCGTTCTGGATCCATCAAATTGTCCTGAATCCGCTCATAGTGGCCAGTCTTCTCGGCATCATCTGGTCCATTTTTTCAATCCCCATTCCGCTGGTACTGGCTGAAACCTTTGAGATTATTTCCGGCATGGCTCTGCCGCTTGCCCTGCTGGTTATCGGTGCTTCTTTTTCATTAGCGGAACTACGCGGGGACATGATGGTTACAACACTCGCCACTGGGGTGAAACTCATCATGGTGCCGAGCCTTACGGCACTCTTGCTGTTTCTCACCGGTGTAACAGGAATGGAGTTTGGGGTGGGCATCCTGCTCACCGCTGCTCCGGCGGCTTCGGCCGGTTATATTTTGGCTCAACAGCTCAAGTCCGATGGGGAACTGGCCAGCTCGATCATTATGGTCTCAACCATGGTATCGGTGCTAAGCTACACTATCTATTTGTATGTTTTGAAAATGGCGGGCTTTTAATTGGATCCACATAAGAGGCTGATTCAGGGTCCGATGAGCAGCTCTGGCAGCCAGGTGGTCAAAGGTGCGTAGAAAGTAATGATCAGTAGGTCGACCAGCAGGATCACCAGGAAAGGGATGATCCTGCGACTGATGGCACTGATCGTCCCTCCTGAAATGGAAGCAGAGACAATCAGACAGATGCCCATCGGCGGGGTGAGCATGCCAATCGCCAGGTTGGTGACCACAATGACACCTAAATGCACGGGATCGATGCCCAGGGAAGGCAGCAGGGTCATAATCATCGGTACAAGGAGAATGAGTGCTGCCGTCGTTTCCACGAAGGTGCCCGCGATCAGCAGCACCAGGTTGATGAGCAACAGCAGAATGACAGGATTATCAGAAAGGTTCAAAAGGCTTCCCGCCAGTCTTGCGGGAATATCGTCGATGGCGGCCACCCAGCTGAATATAGATGCAGTTGCGATAATGAACATGACGATTGCGGCAATGACTGAACCTTCGATGAAAATAGGGCTCAAATCTCTGACGGCAAGTTCCCGGTGAATGAAAAACCCTACTAACATAGAATAAAATACCGCCGCCGCCGCCGACTCGGTGGCAGTGAAAATACCGCCTAAAATGCCCCCGAGAATGATAATAGGGGCACCCAGCGCCGGTATCGCCGCGACAAAGTTCCCTAACAAGGATCGCCAGCTGAACGAGACGGCAGCGCCATAGCCGTACTTCCGTGAAAGTAAGGTCGCAATGGCGATCAGTGACAGACCGATCATGAAGCCGGGCAGAATACCGGCCGCAAACAATCTGCCAATCGAAGCCCCGGTCAGGTAACCAAAAATAATCATCGGTATGGATGGGGGAATGATCACCCCAATCGATCCACCGGCAGCTTGAACGGCCCCGGCGAAGTCACTGTCGTATCCTGATTTTTTCATTGCCGGAATGAGCAAGGCGCCGACTGCGGCGGTATCAGCTGCAGCAGAGCCCGAGATGCCGGCAAAAAACATTGCCGAAACCACCGTGACCGCCGCCAGTCCGCCAGGCAGCCAACCAACCAGAGCGTTGGCCAGATCAATCAGGCGCCTGCTGATGCCCCCTTTTTCCATGATCAATCCGGCGTACATGAATAGCGGTACTGCCATCAAATGAAAGGAATCTGCGCCACCAAACAGCTTCTGAATAACTACCATGAGCGAATAGTCGCCCTTTATTGCAATGGTGGCGATAGAGGCGACCGCGATGGAGATGGCAATGGGGGTATTGCAGAGAAACAAAACGAGCAGCAGAATGAACAGGATTGTGGTGCTCATAGTCTACCGCCGGCTGAACTTTTTGGCTGCGATCCTCGATACAGGAAGGCCAGGCAGTGCAGTGTAAAAAGCAGACCGCTGAGCGGAATGATCGAAAAGACCAACCACTTGGGTAGTGACAGCGCGGGGGTGGTCTGGGCTCTTATAAAGTAGGCGAAATTGCAGCCGTACCAGATAAGGATCAGAAAGAAAACGAGAGAGATCAGATGAACGAGCAGCCGTATCCTTCTCCGGTTTTTTCGTTGCAGCCGCTTGAAGACCACATCAACGCCCGGATGCATGCTGCGGTGGTAGGCCACCGTTGCCCCAATGAAGGTGAGCCAGACGAGCAGATAGCGGGCCAGTTCCTCGGACCAGAACAAAGAGTGGTTGAGTGCATAACGGGAGAAGACCTGGATGATGACAATTGCTGTCATTGATCCGCCAAGCAGAAGCAGGAAGTACTCGGCATAGCGGTTGCAGGAACTACTGAGTTGTTCGATGGCGCCCGCTGCTTTAGGCCCCATTGCACTACCTGGTCTGTTCTATGACTCGGCGCAGCAGGTTTTGCACCTCGGGGGCGGAGAACAGGTCGATGTCCTTGAGGCCAGCAACCTGTTTTCTGAAGGCATCGATGTCTGGTCGCTCCTCGACCTGCATGCCTTTTTCCTTGAGAAGGGCGAGACGAGCCTCGTTCTTTGAGCGGTTGTCGCTGCGCTGATACCTTGCCGCCTCACACATGGCGGCCTGAACTAGAGTTTGAGTATCCTTACCGAGCGAATTCCACCAGTTCAGCGAAGCCACATCGATGTGAGCAGAGTAGACGTGGCGGGTGAGTGTCATGAAGTCCTGAATTTCATAGAATTTGTACACTTCAAGAACCCAAAGCGGGTTCTCCTGGCCGTCGATGACTTTCTGTTCAAGTTCAGTGTAAATAGGCCATGGCATCGGTGTCGGATTTGCGCCCAGGGTCTGCCAGATCGATTTGTGCAGCGCGGAAGACATGACTCTGATCTTCAGTCCTTCGATATCCGCTGGGCTGGTGACAGCTTTTTTTGAGTTGGTCAGGTTGCGAAAACCGTTTTCCGAGAAACACAGCCCCTTAAACCCAGAATCTTCAAGGCTGGTTAAGATTTCCGCTCCAAGAGGTCCATCGAGTACCTGGTCTGCCTGCTGGTGGTCTTTGAATAGAAACGGGTAGTCTATCACCCTGACAATGGGATCAAAGCTGTCAAATGGTCCCGAGGTGATTACTCCCAATTCGACCGTCCCCAATTGTATCTGCTGAAGGATTTCGGTTTCATTGCCCAGGGAAGCGGAGTGGAAGATCTTTACCTCCAATTCTCCGTTGGAGCGCTGTTCGACCAGCTCTTTAAATTTTTCAGCGACTATGTTCTGTGCCGAGCCCGGCTTGGTGACGACGCCCAGCTTGATTGTAGTGGCGCCATTGGCAACTGCGGCGACAAAGCAGAACATGAGTAAGCTGAGACAGATGAAGATCCGATTCATCGGGCATATACCTCTTGATGGTTGGGAAATAGTGGCGCTTAAAACGCCCTCAAACACTGCATCGAAAAAAGTTCAAAGTCAACCGCTAATTTGAGGTTCAGGGAGTGGGCTTAGAGGTTGTCCCCTGAACTGTTTCCGGGCTTCCCCAGGTCAGTTTCTGCTGCCTGCCTATATAGCGGTAGTGATCCCGCGGACCGCGAATGCCGAGCGCGCTGGTCCTTCCCCATATCCGGCTGACAGCGATGTCGGGGTATCGGCGCCAGTATGCTTCGGCAAGAATACGCTCCTTTTCGGGGTCTTCCACTTCAGCAACCCGCTCATAGATCCTTCCTTCCCGCCGTCCATGCTGAAGATAGTGTTCTCTTGCACCGGCAATCCCTAGGGGGCCCTCTTCTCCGAAGAACGAATGAGTTCTGACGTCGGTGTATCTCAGCCAGTAAGCCTTGGCTAACTCCAGCTCTTCAGTGTGCTTTGCTGCATTGTCTCTGAGCAGAGCGGCGCTTTTTCGAAGTGGGGTATAAACCTCCGGGTCATATATCTGCGAGCTCAACATACCGTGCAGCCAGAAAATAAGACTGAGCGATAGCAATCCGATAACCAGCCACCCGTTAAGTCTGTTTGTTGTTCTTCTCATCCTTTTTGAACCCGTCTTGGATCGCACCGATGGCCATCAATAAAAGACGACCCCCGGCAGCTTTGTCAGAAACGGGTAGATTACCAGAGATACGGCTGCCGCGGTGACAGCGGAAATCCCGTGGGAAAGTTTCTTGCTAAAACTCTCCCGGTAAATAAAATAATAGGCAGGTGCTGCCAGAAGCGGCAAAGCAACCCAGATTTCGATTACTAACCCTCGATAATAAACCACCGGCCAGACGAGAAGCAGCACGGCCACAAGCAGCCAGCCAAGAAAATAGACATCCGCGCGGTCAACAGTCGAAGGTCTCTCGAGAGAAAAGAGATGCAGGCCGTGCCAGATCAATCCTCCACCGAAGCTGCCCAACATGTTCACTCCCATATCACGAAGTCCGTAGGTACGTGCCGGATGGAGTCCTTGCAAAAATTCATCGTGGATTCCCAGCAGCGCGCCAAAGCAAGCGGAAAAAAACAGAAGCGGAAGGCCGTCGAGAAAATGGGACATAGCATAGCGGGCAACTAGGCAGAGAAAGGCATACTCGAACACATGGACTCGTTTGATCGGAAAATCGGGGTCAGTGCTCAACAGACCGATACAGCAGATTAAAATACCAATTCCTATACTTGTTTTGTCTAACGATCGCGAAGTTTGCCTGATCTTCAGGCGGAGCCATAGGACACCCCCTATAAAAAGGCCCAGAATTACCGGCGGCAGAATTACAAAAAATATATCTTTTAAGATGGTTGAAAGATATTTCCAGATCGGAAACATATTGACGTAAACCAGCACGAGTAAAAGGCACAGGAAATAAGCCGCAGTTGCTCCTGCTCTAGGTGAGAAGTTGTTGATCCCCATTGATTCAGATGATTGTCCCTTAATGGTTGCCGGCAAATAGATCGTTGCCATTTAAGACTAGCCCGCATTAAGTGCATTGACAAGTGAGGAAGATGAGAATATCAGCCGCCAGGTAAATTCCAGATGGTATTAAAACAGGCTACAGCTCCGCCCCTGAGTTTCACCCAAGTACAGCAAACCGCACTTGCACGGCTCATCACTTTGTTTTAGGGTTCGGGTGTCTTATTTGGCAGTTGGCTAGTTATGAGTATTACCATCCTGTACGGAGGAAGGAACATGACAAGAAAGAGTTTCATTTATTTCTATCCTGCATTCTTTATGGCACTGCTGGTAATGCTCACAGGGTGTGGAAATCCATACTATAGCGCCATGGAAAAGGTCGGTGTGCATAAGCGTGACATCATGGTGGATCGAGTTGAAGGCGCCAGAGACGCCCAGCAGGATGCCCAGGAGCAGTTCAAATCAGCTCTCGAGCAGTTTGACTCGGTGGTGTCACTTCAAGAGACTGATCTGAAAAGCGCCTATGACCAGCTCAACGACGAATACGAGGATTGTGTTGCCATAGCGGATAAGGTAAAAGACAGAATTGCCAAGGTCGAGTCCGTGTCCGATGCGCTTTTTGATGAGTGGGAAGACGAGATCAAGCTCTATGAAAATAGAGATCTCGCAAGATCCAGCAAAAGACAGCTAAACGACACCAGAGCCCGCTATGAGGATATGCTTTCCCACATGCAGGACGCCGAGCAAAGCATGGAGCCGGTTCTGCGCATATTCAAAGACAACGTCCTCTTTCTCAAGCATAATCTGAATGCTCAGGCTATCGGTTCGCTTGAGGATGAGTTTGCCGGCCTGGAACTGGAAATCGATAAGCTGATCGAGCGCATGAATGAGGCGATAGAATCCTCCAACGCGTTCATTGCCGATATGCAAACCAGCTGAGCATTACCTAGCCTCTCTTTGCAGCGCAACAGTCCTGTTTTCGCCCTGCCTTTGCCAGAAAAGGCAGGGTCTCTAGCGCCATTATCTGGATTTCATCTGCTTGTTATCTTCTCTGATTGCCGATAAAATACTGGTGGTCTAATTGGAGAACAGAGAGGCTATGAATAGAGCTGCATATTTTACAACCGAGCTGGGTATCAAAACGCTTGCCAGGGTACTCAAGGCCTCGTGCAGATTTCATAATGAATTCTACCTCCCGGTCGGGCCTGCCATTTTCGTGATCAACCATTTTACCCGGTTGGAAACACTGCTGCTTCCCTATTATCTCTACCAGCTGACCAACAAAAAAATCTGGTCTCTGGCCGTTGACTCTCTCTTTCAGGGGGCACTGAAATCATATTTTGACAGAGTGGGTGTAGTTTCCACGCGCGACCCCCAGCGCGACGAGTTGATTATCAGAACTCTCATCACCTCGGAAGCAAACTGGATCATTTTTCCCGAAGGCCGGATGGTCAAGAACAAAAAGCTCATCAGGGACAAGGAATTTATCATCGGCGAGGGTGAAGAGGCTCGCTCGCCGCACAAAGGCGCCGCGGTACTCGGGCTTCGTGCAGAAATAATCAGACGGATCCTCATTCGTCACCGGCATGATAACCACGATACTGATCATCTACTCTATGATCGCCTCGGGTGCAGTGAAAAAAATAAAATCGATACTGAAAGCGTAAAACTCGTACCCATAAACCTGACTTACTATCCGATACGCGCCCATGACAACTTCTTGTCAGACTTGGCCAATCGGGTTGTCAAAGATCCCTCGGAGCGGATGCTCGAGGAATTGATGGCCGAAGGTACCATGTTTCTTGAGGGCGTCGACATCGACATACGCTTCGGCAAACCGTTGGATACGGCCGATTATCTGAGTGATGATATTGTCGTCAAACTGGCAGGGGGGCCAGTACAGGAAGATTTTGATGAAGATCCAGACCTGGTTGCCTATCTGAAGGATGCTTCCCGCCGCATAATGCAGATCTATATGGAAAGGATCTATGCGGCGACCACCATAAATCATGATCATGTCCTGGCCTATTTATTGCGCAAGCGGTCTTTTTCTCCATTTGACCGCCTTGACCTGGCCCGCAAAGCATATCTGGCGGTCAACGCATTGCAAAAAAATCCACGGGTGCGCATCACGCTGCACCACTCTCTCACCGAAGATCAGATCCATCTGCTCTCCGATGATCGCTATCAGAAGGTAAGCAGTTTTCTCAATTTAGGGCTGGAATCTGAATGTTTGATTCCAGAGCAGGGTCGATTTAAGAAGCGCGAATCAAGTTGGCGGGAGTCTGCCGCCTTCCATCAGGCTCGAATTTCAAATCCCAGTGAAGTAATGGCCAACGAGCTCGAGCCTCTCTCAGATGTCCAGAAACTGCTCAGCCGAGTCGGCTTTGTGCCGGATTGGCTGGTTCGTCTGTATATCGCCAGGAGTTTGTATACATATGATCAGGATCTTTATAAACAGGAAGCAGCCGAGTGCCAGACTGAAAGCGAAATCGACCGGCGCTTTGGTGTTCCTTATCTGTTGCCGGCCAGGTCTTGGCGCACAGGGGTGGTGCTCGTCCATAGCTACCTGTCTGTACCTGAAGAAATGAAAGAGATGGCAACCCTACTGAGAAAAAGAGGGTTCTGGGTTTACGGCGTCAGGCTGCCGGGTCATGGTACCGACCCCATGCTTCTCTCTCAAAAGAGTGTGAGCGATTGGCGATCGGCAGTCGAGCGAGGCTATGCCATCATGAGTGCGCTATGCCCAAAAGTTGCTATGGTAGGTTTTTCGGCGGGAGGGATGCTGGTGCTTGAGCTAGGGTCGCATCTGCAGTGCTTGTCAGGGATGGTCGCTGTCTGTCCCCCCTTCACGCTTCATGACTATTCCAATCGTTTCAAGCCGCCAAAGGATATCTGGAATCGCCTTCTCCAGCGCTGGAAAGGCAATCGGAACACTCAGGAGTTTGTCGAATTCGAACCAGAGAACGCTGCAATAAACTATCACCACAACCCGGTTGCGGGTGTTGATCAGGTAGGTGACTTGCTCGAGAAAACCAGGGACAGATTTGCCCACTTGAGTTCCCCGACATTGATCATCAGCGCCGATCAAGACCAGGTCATCGGTTCCCGCAGCAGTCTCAGAGTGTACGAGGCGATTGCCAGCGAGAAAAAAGAGCTGCTGAGGATTACCAGTACCAGGCACAACATTATTACTGGAGATTTGACTGGGGTGGAGCCGCGCGTGCGGGATGCAATAGCTTCTTTTCTTTTGAGTCATACCCGCTAGTACGCTCGCTGCAAGATGAATAAGTCAGCTCCGGTCGGATTAATCTTCCCGGTGCGAACGGGGATACTAAAAGCGGATGGATTGTCTAATGATATTTCTGTTTCACAATGCTATTAGTTTCTGGAGGGAAACTTCAAATTTAATTGGTATACAGCATCCATATCATCTAACTACTTGCAACATTTATTTAATCATTTGGGGGATGCATAACGATGAAAACGGTGTTAGTGACTGGTGCGACTTCAGGATTTGGCAGGGCCTGCACTGAGCTGTTCGTTGCCAAAGGCTGGCAGGCTGTTATCACAGGCAGGAGAAAAGAGCGGCTCGACGAGCTGGCCAATCATCTCGGTAAAGACAAGATTCATGACCTCTGTTTCGATGTTCGCGATCGGCACCAGGTTGAAGCAGCGCTAGATGGGCTGCCTGAACAGTTCAGCGATATTGACGTCCTGGTCAATAACGCCGGACTGGCGCTTGGACTCGGGATGGCCCACGAGGCAAGTCTCGAGGACTGGGAGACGATGGTCGATACCAATATCAAAGGGTTGCTCTATATGACCAGAAAAGTCCTGCCGACGATGGTTGAACGGAAGCAGGGGCACATCGTCAATGTCGGATCAGTGGCTGGCGATTATGCCTACCCTGGAGGGAACACCTACGGTGCAAGCAAGGCCTTTGTCTCCCAGTTCACCAATAATCTCATCGCCGATCTGCAGGGTACGCCCATAAGAATAACCAATATCGAGCCGGGACTGGCCGAGACCGAATTCTCAAAAGTGCGTTTCCATTGGGATGAAGAAAAAGCCGAAAAAGTCTATCAGGGCGCAGAACCGCTGTCAGCCGAAGATATTGCCGAAGCGATTTACTGGTCGGTGGATCGGCCTCCGCACGTGAACGTAAATCGGATAGAAATTATGCCGGTTTGCCAAAGTTTCGGGCCGATGGTGATAGTCCGAAATTAAGTTTTTCTGGTCCGTGTCCGTTCTTGACAGGCAATTGAGGTGTCCTTTTCAGAGGACTGCTTGGAAATTAGAAAGAGGGTAAAATGATGATGCGTATTGCGTGGGCGTTTATGTTTGTAATCGTTGCCGGTTGCGCGCAACTGCAGACTGGTAGCGAGATTGATGAGGCGACCGATTTCACCAAACTGAAAACTTTCAGTTGGCTGCATGATACAGACAAGCCGGCTGATGATGTCAGACTGAACGACCCTAAAATCCGGCAGACGGTTCGTACAGCGGTGGAAGAGTCACTTTTATCGAAAGGATATGAACAGGCCGAAGGGCCGCAGGCCGATTTTCTAGTAACTTGGTTCGGTGCCATTGAGCAGAAAATAAAAAAGGAAAACATTGATCATTTTTACGCTCCTTATGGATATGGGACATTATATAGAGACCCCGTCCTGAATATCGAATCACCGCGAACGATCCTCGAATATGAAAAGGGCACAATTATCATCGACATCGTAGATCCTAAAAATCAGAAATTGATCTGGCGAGGCAGTGGCAGTGGCAAGCTTGCAGAGGATCAGCCCGAGCAAACCGCCCTACGAAACCTGAACCGCTCGGTGACTAAAATTCTTGAGCCGTTTCCTCCGCGTCAATAGCTCCAACCAGCTGATTCGAAATGCTTTGGTGCGTTCTTGGTCGCATGGCAAAATCATCCATGAGCAGGTAAGATCCGAAAAACAGGGCCCAAGGGATCGGGGAAGGTCTTTTAATGAAGGAAAAATATAGCCCCACAGACCTGTCAATGTATTGTTGAAGAGGGATTGGGAAAGGGAAAAAGAAGTTGACAGCCATGGGCTCACAAGATATATTCCCCTCCTACTTTACGGATACCGATTGTCGTAAAAACAGTGACTTAGGCGGTAATTGGTTTCGTGCTTTTTTCACGATCCTGTATAATATCAACAGGTTGTGGAAAATCGTAATCCTCGGTAGCTCAGTTGGTAGAGCAGGTGGCTGTTAACCACCCTGTCGGCGGTTCGAGTCCGTCCCGGGGAGCCAGACACAAATGCAGCCGGTTTCCTAGCCGGTTGTTCAACGAATAGAGCCCCGCGCCATTGGAGCGGGGCTTCGTTTTTCTATGTGTCGCAATTTCATAAGCTAACGTTATCTCCAACATTGTCACCCGTTTTTCCACACTCCGCCGAACATCTTTTCGCATTGCCAGCGTCGACGCTGACCCGAAATTCGCTTTCGGACCATTAAGCAAACGCTAAACTTTCCAATTCTCAGTTTTCAAAATTGCCAGGTTCGGCAGTCCAATCTTGTGTTTTACGATTCTCTCGTTACTTTGAAGCATGAGGGTTATCTCCTTTAGTTCTCATTGTCGGTTCGCACCTTAATCAAAACTGGTAACCCTCATTTTTACAAGGATGTGTCAGATTAAATCTGAACTAAAAGACTTTATCATTCTACCAGCCTTGAAACCAGCGATTTCTGTTTGATCTTTTTCATGGGGCATCATTTCGTTAGGGGGGGCTTAAATGCGAAACCATCTATGGTGGAATTATTATCTTCAAACCCTGAAATAATACTTTGCTGGTTCTGCATTAAAAGCCAGACAATATCTGGAATTATAATGAGCTGGACTTCGGGAGGCCATCTTTCACTTGATTCTGTGATATTAGAATGGTACTAATGACCTCCTTCGAGGCGTTGGAAAGCAGGTTTCGCATTGCGTCCATTAGAAGGAGCCAGACTTTTCAAGCCCGGTTTTGATAATCGGGTTTTTTCATTTCTATCGTATCGGGGCGTAGCGCAGCCTGGTTAGCGCGCCTGCCTTGGGAGCAGGAGGTCGCAGGTTCGAATCCTGCCGCCCCGACCATTAATTTAAAGGGTTTCCGATTTCGGCTGGAAACCCTTTGATGTTTATTTGCAGACTTTTTGCAAACAAAAGTTCTGTGATAGTGAGTGATGAAAAGCTAGGTTAAAATTGCCACTCCAGCCACTCCACAACCTACACACCATTATTTTCCTGATGTAAAATAAACTGTAACATCCAGATGATATCTCCTGCCTGAAAAATATAAGGGGCGTCATATAGAACAGAAGCTGGGCGCTGTGGTAATATGAAATGTTAGTTTGGCCAATGTTAGCCAGAGGG
>JABDQA010000010.1 GCA_013042475.1 Desulfofustis sp. | reverse complement strand
CCATAAGAGTATGAACCCGGCCGCGCTTCTTTTATTATCGACATAAACATGCGGAAAATTTACCCAAATATGAGCAATGTCTTGTCCTGTTTTATTGAGCCCCATTACCTTGCGATGCCAATATAAGAACACAATTAAATTCTACTTATTTCAGATAGTAGAATCAAATTATCTGATATAATTAACATTATAGTAGACCTCAGACGCTGATGTGGATGCCAGGTGACCTTGCCCCTTTTCTTGCTCCCGATGGTGGGTGACTCTCCCTGGAATTGATAATTATTGACTGGTTGAAAATAGGACGAGGCACCCTTTGATCTGAAAAATAATCTATTCAAGAACGCCCTTATCCAAAATTCCATTGTCAGTCAATTGAGTTAAGATATCGTTACATTTCTTTTTGATTGCCTCTCTCAAAAGCCTTATGGCCGGGGTAATCAATTGCCTGCTTGGGTGGATGAACCAGAGTTCGGAGAGGGATGGCCTAAACTCGGGCATGACATTTACCAGCTTTCCAGATAACAGATCCGTGCAGATTTCAAGGCAGGATTTTATTGCCAGCCCTTTGCCATCGATGCACCATCGTCGCACGAGGTCGCCGTCGTTGGCGACGCGGTTGCTGCTCATCTTAGCCTTGAATTCCTCACCTCCTTTGGTGAATGTCCAGACATCGTTAGTAATGTCGTAAAGCTCATGCAATAACCCATTATGAGCGGGCAGATCGCGGGGATGCAATGGTATGCCGTGCGTATCGAGGTAGTCGGGAGATGCGCAGAGAAGACTTGGAACTTTGCAGATTTTGAATCCATACAGATTTGCATCGTTGAGTGATCCGGGGCGTACATAGCGTATGGCAATGTCTATTGAGTCTCTGAATAAGTCGACATTGCTGTCACTGAGATTGAGCCTCACACTTACCTCAGGATGGATCTCCATAAACTCATTCAGCCATGGCCTGACGAGATTCCTGCCCAAGTCGGAGGCTGTGGCAATCCGCAGTTCCCCATCCACAATAGCCAGTTCACTGCTGATTTCCTGTCTGGCTTGATCCAGCTTCAGCAGAGCCTGCTCGCACTTGGGAATGTAGCGTTCACCCGCGCTTGAGAGGCAAAGCCTCCTGGTGGTGCGGATAAACAACTCGACACCGAGGGCTTTTTCAACCCGTTTCAATGCTGTACTGGCCCTCGGGGTGCTCATATCCAAATGCGTTGCTGCCGCAGTAATGGAGCGCAATTCCGCCACTTTGAGCACAACTTGGAGATCTTCTAAATTCATATTATTAAAATATTTTTAATAATTAATAATAATTATACTGTATATTTTTAATAAAAAAAGCCTATTATCAATTAACAGTTTGGGAGTGAAGACTGGAAAGCTAGCAGGAAAATGAAAGGGTGAAAGGGTTTGTGAACAACGCAAAAACTTTGGCAAAGACAAAAGGTGTGGCAGTGCTCAGTTTCGTCAAAGGAAAATCGGCATGCATCGCCGTTGATACTTCTTCCACTAACTTTCTTGACATTGGTTTATTTTTACCTTTATGATGGAAAGGTGGCACTATAACTGCCAGAAAACATTATAAATACCAATATGTAATCATATTTCATACGATAGTAGATGGATCAAACCACCCACAGATGGCTGAATGACCTCTGCAACCTGACACCGGGGGTAATCAGGGCAGTGGTTTTTATCAAGACGGAGCTGGAGAACCAATTCTCCCTGGCAGCGCAGTGGCCGAATAAGCTGGTGGAACACGAGACCCTGGCAAAAGTGGCCAGGGATACTATCACCTCGAGCAACACTCAGCTGCTAAACAACCAGATAAATGAAGGAGAGACCGGAGAACCAAGAGATATCATCAGCTGTCCGCTATTTGTAGATGAGAAGATTTATGGTGCTGTCGTTGTTGATCTCTACAACAGAGTGTCAGTCAAGCAGCAAGAAGCGCTGCAGCAGATCAGCAACGCAGCTTACTGGTACAAAACCTTTCTCGAACAGCATTCTTCTACGGAAAAAAAGCAGCTGGTGACGATAGTCGAACTGGTCGCAACCTGCCTCGAACACGATAAATTTCATGAGGCAGCCACCGATGTGGCCACAGACCTGACGACTCGACTCGCTGCCGACCGCGTCTCAATTGGCTTTCTGGATGGCTCGACTCTGACTGTAGAAGCTGTGTCGCACAGTGCCGGGTTCGATAAGAAATCGAATCTGGTTCGGGATATGGGGGAGGCCATGCACGAGGCGATCGATCAGAACAGCAGCGTGAGCTATCCTCCGCCGCATGATTCAATTCTGCCGACGGACTGTCATGCCGCCCTTGCCGAGGAGCATCGACTTGGTTCATTGTTGTCGGTGCCTTTTGCCGTCAATGGCGCAATTTGCGGCGCAGTGCTGTTTGAGCGCCCACTCGAGAAACCGTTTGATCCTGCCACCATGGAGTATTGTGAGCAGATAGTGGCCATGACCGGCCCAATCCTCAATACCCGGCGTCTTGAGGAAAGGGGTTTGTTGAGACGGTTCCGTGCCTCCCTGCAAAAGTTTTTCTCCAAGCTCGCCGGCGCTGGACATAGCACCTTCAAACTCGGTACCGCTGCTGCAGTCGTCATTCTCGCAATGCTGCTCTTCATAAAAAATGATTATCGAGTGACAGGTGATGCCCGTCTCGAGGCCCAGAAGCAGCGGGTCATCGTTGCCCCACAGAACGGCTATATCGCCACTGCCAATTTTCGTCCCGGTGATATCGTCAAGCAGGGTGATTTGCTCGCCACCTTGGATAATAAAGATTTGGCGCTTGAGTACCGGAAGTGGTCCAGCCAGCTCGGGCAACTAACGACGGAGTACCGCGATTCACTGGCCCGTCACGATCGCTCCTCGATTTCAATAATCCAGGCGCGAATTGCCCAGACCGAGGCCCAGATGGAGCTAGTCGGTGAGCAGATGCTGCGCACTCAACTGACAGCTCCGTTTGATGGTTTGGTGGTCAGTGGCGACCTGACCCAGGCCCTTGGCTCACCGGTCGAGCGGGGACAGGTGCTGTTCACCGTCGCTCCGCTCGATGTCTATCGGATTCTCTTGCAGATAGATGAGCGGGATATAAGCAACGTGGCTCAGGGGCAAGAGGGCAGCCTTGTGCTCTCCGGTATGCCCGGGAAAAGTCATGCTTTTGCGGTCGGCAAGATAACCCCAGTCTCGACGACGGAAGAGGGGCGAAACTTTTTCCAGGTTGAAGCCAAGATAACCGAAGACCCTGAAATGCTGAGACCGGGGATGGAAGGTGTCGCCAAGATTACGGTGGACAGAAGGCCGCTAATCTGGATCTGGACGCATCGCCTATTTGATTGGATGCGACTTACTCTCTGGAAACTGCTGCCATGAGAAGGACCGCGCTTCTACAACAGATGAGGCGCCGCTTTAAGGGCTGATCCATGTCGCTGTACTCATCATATTGGTACCGGGTAGAACAGATACGACCGCAGGTGCCCCCCCATACGCGACTGTACCGGCATATCTATCGCGGTCAGACCTGGTATGTTCTGCAAGATCCGTCATCAAACCGCCAGCATCGCTTTAACAAGACCGCCTACTTCTTGATCAGCCAGATGAACGGCGAACGAACCGTCGCGGAGATTTGGGAACATGCCAACGAGGTTCTCGCCGATGATGCCCCGACTCAGGATGAAATCATCCAGCTTTTAGGAGAGCTTCATTCTGCTGATGTAATGCAAAGTGATATCCCTCCTGATACTGCTGAATTGTTTCAGCGTCAGGAGAAGCATCGAGGCAAGTGGAAACATCGCTTCAGCAACCCATTTGCTCTCAGATTTCCATTGATTGACCCGGACGATTTTTTAACCAGGTGGGTACACCTTGTCCAACCCGTTATCAGTTGGCTTGGCTTGATAGTCTGGCTGTTTGTTGTTGGTCTCGCGTGTGTTCTGGCCATGCTCAACTGGCCGGAATTGACGGAGAATATCGCAGACAGGATATTACGTCCGGAGAACCTGTTAATCCTCTGGCTTGTCTACCCGGTCGTAAAGCTCCTTCACGAGCTTGCCCACGCCTTCGCCACCAAGATATGGGGAGGCGAGGTGCATGAAATGGGTCTCATGCTGCTGGCTCTGACCCCCATTCCCTATGTCGAGGCCTCGAGCTCGGCAACCTTTCCCGATAAACGCAGAAGGATGGCGGTTGCTGCAGCGGGCATGGGAATGGAATTACTGGTAGCTTCACTTGCCCTGTTCCTCTGGCTCAATATTGAATCGGGCCAAATCTCAACGATTGCCTACAATGTGATGCTGATCGGCGGGGTGTCAACGCTGCTGTTCAACGGCAACCCGCTGCTCAGGTTTGATGGCTACTATATCCTCGCAGACTGGATCGAGATACCAAATCTGGCCCAACGCTCAACCCGCTACCTCGGCTATTTGCTGCAGCGCTATGTGTTTGGCATCAAGGAGGCACGCTCTCCGGTCACCGCCAAAGGCGAGCGCCCCTGGTTTGTAACCTATGGAATCGCTTCATTCTGCTACCGGATGTTCGTTCTGGCCGCCCTGGCCCTCTTCGTGAGCTCCAAGTTCTTTGTTGTCGGCGTCCTGATCGCCCTGTGGGCGCTCTTTACCCAGATTCTGCTGCCTGCTGTAAGAAACAGCGTGAGGCTCTACTCCAGTATTGGTGGCCGCCAACACCGTAAACGTTTCATTTTTGCTACTGCAGCCTTGACTGGGACAGCAGCGGCGTTGCTTTTCGTCGTGCCAATGCCACTTAAAACCTTAGCGCAAGGGGTTGTATCCCTGCCGGAACAGTCGCGGCTGCGAGCCGGCACCGACTGTTTCATAACAGATGTGGTCAGGTCCAACGGCAGTAAAGTCGAAGCCGGAGAGGTACTGATCAAATGTGAGGATCCCTACCTTAGCGCTGAATTACGTGTGCTTGAAGCAAACCTCGAGGAGACCCAGGCAAAATACAACAGCGAACCGATGCAGTCCCGCGCCAAGCGGGAGATCCTGCGAAAAGATCTGGATTCGGTTAAAGCGGAATTACAGCGCACCCAAGAGCGTGTGGGTGAACTGGTAATGCGTAGTCCAGACAGCGGGATCTTCATCCTGCCTGAAGAAGACAACCTCCAGGGACGTTTTGTCACCAAAGGGGCATTGCTCGGCTATATCATGGGGGCGGCTCAATCTACGGTGATCGTTGTGGTCGAGCAATCTGATATCAATCTTGTTCGGGAAAACACCACACAGGTGGAGTTACGGCTTATTGGCAACCTTGATCGGTTGCACAAAACCAGGATTGACCGGCAGGTGCCGGCAGCAAGTGATCGTTTGCCAAGTGCTGTTCTCGGAACAGCCGGTGGCGGAACCATACCGGTCAGCCCTGAAGATCCCGATGGGCTGCAAACCCTGAAAAAGACCTTCCAGTTTGAGTTTCGCCTGCCGCTGGAACAGCAATCTGTCAGAATTGGTGAGCGTGTTTTTGCACTGTTCGATCATGGCTATGAACCGATCGCCTTACAGCTCTTTCGTTCCGTCAGACAGCTTTTTCTTCGCCGCTTCCATGTCTAGGTCTCACGGCACGCCTGCCGCCTCATGGCTCCGCCCCGGCATTGCCGACGGCTATTACCCCCAGCGTCCAGGTGATAAAGGTTCATCAGTTGAAAGATTGATCCATGGGTGTAAAGGCTTGGTGAAAAGTGCTGCGCCAGCATCAGAATCCTGGCATCAGCTCGTTGCCAACATTGATGAACACGGCAGAAGATTGAGCAACCTCAGCACTGCACGGCTGTCCGAAACAGGCAGAAAATTGCGGCTCAATCTACACCGGCATGGGCTCAAGGATGAGTTGATCTACCAGTCGTTTGCGCTGATACGTGAAACAGCCTGTCGCACCATCGATATGAGACACTTTGATTGTCAGCTTGCCGGCGGCTGGGTGATGATGCACGGCTGTCTGGCTGAGATGGAAACGGGCGAAGGAAAGACGCTCACCGCCCCACTTTCCGCCGCGACTGCAGCGCTATGCTCCATCCCGGTACATGTGGTTACGGTCAACGATTACCTGGTGACCCGCGATGTTGAACTCATGGGACCTCTCTACCGAGCCCTGGGCCTCAGTGTTGCGGAGGTGACTGCCGAGATGGATGAGCACCAGCGCCGGAGCGGCTATGCAAAGGATATCG
>JABDQA010000003.1 GCA_013042475.1 Desulfofustis sp. | reverse complement strand
TGTTGCGTAATTACATGGTCGGTTTGCCACGTGATATTATCGAAAATGCGCGTGTCGACGGGGCTACTGAATTTCAGATATTCACCAAAATCATCCTGCCGCTGTCATTTCCGGCATTGGCATCGTTTGCGATTTTTCAGTTTCTCTGGACCTGGAACGATCTACTCGTTGCCAAGGTCTTCTTGATCGATGCCACTGGCGAAACCACGGTGATGACCAACCGCATTGTCGAGTTGCTTGGCACTCGTGGAGGAAACTGGGAAATCCTGGCAACGGCAGCGTTCGTGTCGATTGCGGTACCACTTGCGGTGTTCTTCTTAATGCAACGTTATCTGGTGCGTGGCCTGCTCGCCGGATCGGTTAAGTAATGGATCAGTTTGAAAAAGCAACAACCAATAGTTCTGCGGAATGGTGGCGCGGATGCGTTATTTACCAGGTTTATCCGAGAAGCTATCAGGACTCCAATGGCGATGGCATTGGTGATCTGGCCGGGATCCGGCGACGACTGCCATATATTGCCTCGCTGGGGGTGGATGCCCTCTGGATATCGCCCTTCTTCAAGTCTCCGATGAAAGACTACGGGTACGACGTGAGTGACTACCGGGAAATCGATCCGCTGTTCGGCAGCCTTGAGGATTTTGATTTACTCCTGGACGAAGCCCATCAATTCGGCCTCAAACTTATGATCGATCTTGTGTTAAACCACTCGTCTGATCAACACCCCTGGTTTACAGAGAGCCGCAAGAATCGCGACAATGACAAGGCAGACTGGTATGTCTGGGCCGATGCACAACCGGACGGCACCCCGCCGAATAACTGGCTGTCTGTTTTTGGCGGTTCTGCCTGGCAATGGGATACACCACGTCAACAGTATTACCTGCACAATTTTCTCGTAAGCCAACCCGATTTCAATTTTCACTGTCCAGCGCTGCAAAATGCCCTGCTGGATTTGACGAGGTTCTGGCTTGAAAAGGGGGTCGACGGCTTCAGACTAGATACGATTAATTTCTATGTCCATGATGCTGAGCTTCGAGATAATCCGGCCCTCGAAATTGATCAGAGAAATGCGTCAATTGCACCCTTAGTCAATCCGTACAATTATCAGGATCATCTTTACTCGAAAAATCGACCCGAAAATCTCTATTTTCTGAAACGTTTCCGATCACTTCTTGATGAATTTGAAGGTCGAGCCTGTCTGGGTGAAGTAGGTGATGCTCAAAGGGGGTTGGAAATCCTTGGTCAATACACCGAGGGCAACGAAAGGGCGCACATGTGTTATACCTTCGAGTTAATGCATGCCCATCCCGTTACCCCTTCTTGGATAAGGCAGGTTTTCGAGCACCTAAACAGGGTAGCCGAAAATGGTTGGCCGTGCTGGGCCTATTCCAACCACGATGTTATGCGGCACGCAAGCCGCTGGAAGCTCTCCGATGCGGCACTCAAACTGCACGCCACGTTGTTAATGTGTCTGTATGGATCAGCCTGCATATACCAGGGAGAAGAACTTGGGCTGGAAGAAGCCGAGGTGGATTTTGAGGACTTGCACGACCCCTATGGCATTGAATTCTGGCCCGAATTCAAGGGACGTGATGGCTGCCATACTCCGATGGTATGGGAAAAAACATCGGTTAATGCTGGATTTTCAGAAGCCAAACCTTGGCTGCCGGTAAGTCCAGATCAGCAGCAACTCGCCGTATCCGAGCAGGAACATGTCCCGGAAAGTCTGTTGAATCATTACCGTCGGGCGATCAGGCTGCGTCATCAAAATGCTGCGCTCACGACCGGTGATATGAAGATCTTGAAGTCGGAGGGCGCGATCCTGGGATTTTTGAGGCGGACCGATAAAGAGACGCTTTATTGTGTGTTCAATTTAGGTGACGAAGCGGTCGACACCAGTCTTCCGTCGGGAAACTGGTCAGATAGTGGTGATGTGGTCGGTGGGGCAGCCATCCAGGAGGATGGATCTCTGCGCCTTGATGCATGGCAATGCGCAATTGTCCGGAAAAGAGGAAGAAATAATGGCTGATCTGAAACTGGTAGGTATCGATAAAACGTATGGGACGGATATTAACGTACTCAAAGATATCAACCTCGAAATCACTGCCGGTGAGTTGATCGTTTTTGTGGGGCCGTCAGGATGTGGTAAATCAACCCTGTTGCGCATGATAGCCGGCCTCGAGAAGATTACCGGTGGCACACTGGAAATCGACGGCCAACTGGTTAATGATGTTCCGCCCGCCCAGCGCGGTATTGCCATGGTTTTCCAGTCCTATGCGCTGTATCCGCACATGACCGTCAGGGATAACATGTCCTTCGCGCTCAAAATAGCGAAGAAATCCCCGTCCGAAATCGATGATGCGGTATCAAAGGCGGCACAGATTCTGCAGCTTGAACCGTTCCTGGACCGACTGCCCAAGGCGTTGTCAGGGGGGCAGCGTCAACGTGTTGCGATTGGTCGATCGATTGTACGCGACCCCAAGGTGTTCTTATTCGATGAGCCATTGTCCAATCTGGATGCCGCCTTACGGGTTGCCACACGTATCGAGATTGCACGGCTAAAAGAGGCAATGCCCGATCGGACGATGATTTATGTCACCCACGATCAGGTTGAAGCGATGACGCTGGCCAGCCGAATCGTAGTGCTTGCTAACAAGGGAATCGCGCAGGTGGGCGCGCCTCTTGAATTGTATGAGCGGCCGCGCAATGAGTTTGTGGCCCAATTTATCGGTTCTCCGGCGATGAATCTGCTGCCTGGTAAAATCACCTCAACCGGTAATGAAACGACGGTCACCCTCAACAGCGGTGGAGAGGCCCGGTCGTCTGTGCCGACCCGGGACGAAGACATGGGGAGAGAGGTGAACATAGGGGTGCGCCCTGAAGACTTCAGTGCGGTTGCCGATGGAGGAATTTACAGCGGTCACGTTGAGATTACGGAAGCGCTCGGGGAAGTCACCTTGCTCTATTTTGAATCGGAGGGGCATGACGGCATCGGTGTCATTGCCAAACTCTCCGGAATTCATGGCGGTCTGCGCAACAAAACCGTCAGTGTTGGTGCTGCTCCTGAGAAGGTTCATCTGTTTGCTGATGGCATTTCCCTGCTGTATCGCGACTAGGGTACAACCATAGTTCCCATCTTCTGCTGAGTAGGAAAGAGTATTGATGGATTCCTTTTCATTTACCCGGGGAGATTTTCCGGAAGGTTTTGTTTTTGGTACCGCGACTTCAGCCTACCAGATTGAAGGACAAGCCTATGGTGGTGGTGGGAAAACCCACTGGGACAGCTTTGCGGCAACACCTGGTAATGTGGCGAGAGGAGAGAACGGCGCGGTGGCGTGCGATCATTACCATCGTTTCGTTGAGGACCTGGACCTGGTCGCGGGGGCCAGTCTGGATGCCTACCGGTTTTCGGCCAGCTGGTCACGAGTGATTCCTGATGGTGTCGGCCAGGCAAACTCGGCAGGCCTTGATTTCTACGACCGTCTTGTGGATGAAATCTGTGCCCGGGACCTCAAGCCTTTTCTCACCCTGTATCACTGGGAGCTGCCCTCAACACTTGCGGACCGGGGAGGGTGGGCCAATCA
>JABDQA010000078.1 GCA_013042475.1 Desulfofustis sp. | reverse complement strand
CCTAGGTTTGCCCTTTCGAAGAAATTGTACCTTACTCAAATTAATTAATCATATAAACTATTTATTGTCAAACATCTCTCTGGTCAATAAAGAGCCAAAATTTTAAATTTAAAAGTTCATGTGGTGGTGTTACAAGAGCAAAATTAGTATCCTCACTGGAAATTTCAACTATATTGCCCCAGAGTTTGGTATGCAAAAAGCACACCATTTCTTAAGTGTTTGTTTGCATTATGATAAACCTGGAAATATCGATTCTTTGGAGATCTAAGGCTAAGCAGGAAACGGTTTTTACAATCCAAAAGTTGCTTACGAATATTAAGTAATTTAACAATTATGCGCTCATTTATGACAAAATATGTCACGCCCATTTGTTGGCTAGGCTATCAATCAATCTAATTTTTGAATAGATCTTGGTCACAAAACGGGCTTTGTCATGTGAAGTTTAATTGCTCAAGTGCATTTTCTCAGGTTCTATATTACTGAAGTTATTGTCATACAGCTCCCTTGCTGAAACCGGCGGACTGAAGTAGTAGCCCTGTAACTGGTCGCATTGAATCTCATTGAGAAATCGATGTTGGGATTCATTCTCAACTCCCTCCGCCACCGTCTTCAGACCGAGTTGTCGAGCGAGGAAGACGATCGAGGTGACGATTGCACTACTGCTCTGATCGTTGGGCACGGCATTAATAAACGAGCGGTCGATTTTCAGTTCGTTCACTGGCATCCTGCGCAAGTAACTGAACGAAGAATAACCGGTTCCAAAATCATCTATGGCAAGCTTGACGCCGATTTTGCGCAACTCAACTAATTGTCTCAGCCGCTGTTCTGTTTCCTCCATTAAGAGTGATTCGGTGAATTCAATGGTGAGCAAGCTTGGGTCAATGTTGCTGTCCTTTATAATTTTTCTGGTAACCATGAAGAAATTTTTCTCAATTAGCTGTTTTGCTGACAAATTAATGCTGATGCCGAGCCTTATCATTCCCAAACGACTCCATTCCGCTATTTGCCTGCAGGCTTCCTTGAGCACCCATGCGCCGATCGGCACGATCAATCCGGTCTCTTCAGCAATAGATATAAATTTTTGGGGGGAAGTATGATTGTTGTCTTCATCCCGCCAGCGGATCAGGGCTTCCACACCTTGAATTTCTTCGGTTTTAGCGGACACTTTTGGCTGGTAATAAAGGACGAATTCCCCTCTCTTCAGCGCGTTACGGAGATTTGCCTCGGTTTTAAGCCGTTTTTTATAGATTGAATTGATTTCATACGACGAGAATTGAAAGGAGTTACCCCCCTGCGTCCTCACGTATTCCCTGGCATTATTTGCCAATCGCTGCAGGGTGGATCTGTCTCTTCCTTCATGGGGAAAGGTTGAAATCCCGATACTTGCGGTCAGACAAATCTCCGTACCACCTACAAACAGGGGACGATTTATTTCCTCAAGGATGCGTTTAGCAATAATTGCTGTCGTCGTTGACTCCTCGATTCGCTCTAGAATTAGCAGGAAAGCACCTCCGTCAGTCCTAAAAAGATTGCTGGGAACCGCTTCACCGTGAATTTTCCCGGCAATGATATCTGTTTTTCTCACCGAGTTTTCAATCCGCTCGGCAATCATGCTAATGACACTATCTCCACCATCGAAGCCAAATGAAGCATTGATTCTGCCAAAATCGTCAAGGGCGATATTGAGCAGTGCCAGCTCCTCCCCGTAACGATTCGCTTTATCGATGATCCACTCGAAATTATCATTGAAGGATCGCCGGTTCGGTAGGTTCGTCACGGGATCATAAAAGGTCAACTGGTCGGTGTAGGCCTTTGCTGCGAGGGTATTTCGGACCCGCAGGCGCAACTCACTCGGGTCAACAGGCTTGGCCAGAAAATCGGTGGCTCCAAGATCAAGTGCTTTTAATTTGCTCGATGTTTCAGTGACAGAGGTCAGGATGATAACCGGAAGGCGTTTAAACTTGGGATGTTCCCGAACCTTTACAAGCACATCAAAGCCAGATACCTCCGGCATCACGAGATCAAGAAGCAGGATGTCCGGGCTCACTTTTTCCAGTAAATGAATACTCTGAGATGGCTGATCTTCGAGGTGAAAGTTACTATACCCTTCCTCCTCGAGGTACGTTTTGACGATCTCCATGGTGATCATCTCATCGTCGATCATCATGATGGTTGAGTCTCTCAAGGTATGGTTATTTACTCTCATATCCTATCCCCATTATGTGTTATCTATCTCTAACTCACTAGAATAAGGTTCTTCGATAGACTGTGAACAACTGGTGTCCAATTCCATGATCTCCTCTTCAGTAAGCGTGAAGAATTCGAAATCATCACCTGAGATCGCGCCGCTCTGTTTGAATTCTTCTTTGAGCTGGCGTTCTTCTTCCCACAGGAGAGCCGTGTCAGAATGATCCGTATTTTCATGAGCAGTTTCAGCTTCAGAGAGGGCGGTAAGTGGTTCTTGCCCATCACCTTTCAAAACCGCCGGATTCTGAGCCTCTTCATTTGGATTTAAACCAATCGGCTCAGCCGATGCGCCAGTCAGCTCGACGCTCTCCATTTTGTTACGCTCCGCATTTTTTTCGAAAGGGGACACATTCTGTTCACCTGAGGGAACTTGAATTCGGCTGATCAACTCTTGGATCGTTATAAGGGCAGTAAGCGCCTCCCCTTCTCTACCTTCCTTGGCTGCCTTCTCAAGCAGAGCAGCCGGAGCTGTAAAATCATCGAAACCAACTGTTCCTCCTGCACCTTTGAGCCAGTGCGCAAGAGCGGCAAGCTCCGCCATTTTTCCTTCGGCAGCAGTCGCTTCCATTGCCTTGACCTGTTCACTCAGCCGCTTTACAAATCGACTCACCAGTTCCTGGAACTTTTTATTGTCCATGGGAAGCTTGGATACAATCGGCCTCGCAGATGATGCTGGCACCATTGTCTGTTCTTTCCCTTGCGAATTACGAGTCTCTGCCGCATGTTCTTTGCTCATCAGGGAATCCGGGTCATCACCGGGTTCTGCCTCCACCTGTGTGCCGCCGAGGAGTTCGGCGAGGTGATTCATGAACCGATCGACTTCAATAGGTTTGGAGAGGTAAGACGAATAGCCAGCTTCCAGGCATTGCTCTTCAAATCCCCTCATGGCGTTGGCCGTGAGAGCCACAATAGGTGTTGTAAGCCCATGCTCCCGAAGCGATACGGTTGCGGTCATACCATCCATCACCGGCATCTGCACGTCCATCAGAATTGCCTGATAATCAGTTGCCAGAGCCTTGTCCACACCAACCTGACCATTCTCTGCCTGGTCAACACTCAGACCAGCTTCTGTAAGCAGGAAGCTAACCAGCTCGCGATTCTCCGCTCCATCATCGACCACCAGCACGCGAGCCGGAGGAAATTCCCAGCGCACCTCTTCTGCTGATTCCTGCCGGTGCTGATTGATCAGGACTGTTTCAGGGTCAAGCAGAGAGATTGACTCGAGGCTACCCGTTGGTACGGTGACCTTAAAACAACTGCCCACGCCGATCTCGCTGGTCACGGTCACATCTCCGCCCAGCGCCCGGGCGAATTTCCTGCTGATGGCGAGTCCCAGTCCAGTGCCGCCAAAACGCCTGTTGGTCATTGGCTCAGCCTGGACAAACGGGTCAAAGATCAGGTCGAGGTTCTCCTGGTCAATACCGATCCCGCTGTCCTTCACCTCAATTGTGTAGTGAGGTGTATCGGAATCATTATGCAATCGACTGGTGACTACGACGCTGCCTTTATCGGTGAACTTGATCGCATTTCCTAACAGGTTAAAAAAAATCTGGCGAAGCCTGGGCAGATCCGTTTCAATGGTCTCAGGTTGCATGCCTTCAGCCTCGAAACGCAGTTCAAGCCCCTTCTCCTTTGATTTGATTTCGATCATCTGGAGCACTTCCCCGATCATCTTGTCCGGCGCAACCCGAGAATATTCCAGATCGAATTTGCCGGACTCGACCTTTGAGAGGTCTAGAATATCATTGATCAGATCAAGTAGGTTCTTGCCGCTTGAATTAATGATGTTTAAGTAGCGCAGGCTTTCGTGCTCGTTTTTTACGTAGCCGCGCTTGAGAATTTCGGTAAAACCGAGGATTGAATTCATCGGGGTACGTATTTCATGGCTCATGTTTGCCAGAAACTGACTTTTGGCGCGATTTGCAGATTCCGCCTCCTCCTTGGAAATACGCAACTCCACCTTTGTTTCTTCAAGCGGTGTGATATCGTCAAAACTGACCAGCACGCCGGCATAATTTTTTTCATCTTCCATGACTGGGGAGCAACTGACGTTAAATATCATTTTTTTCGAACCAGGCCGAATAATCTGCAGGGTCTGATTGCGAAGGACCATCTTCTGCTCCAGAGCATTGACCCACGGATGCTGGCCTTTTTCGACCTTATTGCCATCAGCATCAAGCCACGGCATATCACCGGCCTTCAGGCCAACCAATTCATCGGCCGTTTTCTCCAAAATTTTTGCAAAGGCTTGATTGGCAAGAACAATCTGCTGCTTCTTGTCGAGGATAAGAAGCCCTTCTGCCAGTGTATCTAGTGCGGCGCGGACACGGGCCGGTACGGCTCTGGATGGATCAAGCAGACTGAGGACCCTGCCAAGATAGAAGTAGAAAATCAAGAAACAGCCCCCACCCATTAATACCAGCAACCTAACTGAAGGGCGTGAGAGGAAACCGAGAATGCCAGGCTGATGTATCGGTTCGAACCGCAATTCAAGCCGACCCCATTGTCTTTCGCCATCATAAATGGGAACAATTACCTGGGAATCCCGTGAATATTTTTCGTCCCCCTCGATCCAGTTCTCTTGATGTCCCGGCGTGGCAGATATGGTTCGGCCATCGAGGCGTCGCAACCCGATTGACAGGAGCTCCTCATTGCGCTTTGATATTAGCTCAAGATCACCCGTTAACTGCTTCAACTGTCCCCCGGCCACCAGCGCCGTACTATGCACAGCAATGGATTCAGCGAGGTTTGTTCTGCCTGATCTTACAGCTCCATCCTTATCCGGAATGAATCCGAGATAGGCAGCAAGCATGATCAGACTGATGGTGATGCCAGCCAGTCCGAGGACGACCCGAAATTTAGTACTCACCGGCTTCCCTCCCGGTACCTTGATACACAAGGTAGCTCAATGGACCTGCTGCTATTCAGTTTTTTCAACTTCCCCACCTATGTCCTCGTCCCTTCTCTTGATAATGGTTTCAAGCGTTTCCTCATCCTCCTCATCATGTCTTCTGCTTGCCAGCAGCGGCAACGGATCGGCTAACTGCCAAGCGGGTATGGAGAAAAGCATGGAACTAAGCAGCATCCCACCTCTTATCAGCCAGACCACGTAGCCAACAGAGAGCCCTGTAGAAACCGCAATCGCAGACCCGATGACAGTCTTGTAGTACTGTTCCTGACTTGCTGCTTCCTCCCTGAATTCATCAAGGGCATCGTGGAGCTGGGTGATGGCGGAGGAATAGCTGGCCTCATCGAGGAAATTGATCCGATCGAGATATCGCTTGAGCAGAAGGGTCGTCGTTGAAACCGATTCTTGCTTGTCTATTTCGACTTTTTCGACGGCCTGTTCCTGCCCTTTCACAACTTCAACAAGTCGAGCACCATCCGCCACCGAAGAATCAACAGGAATGACTTCACCGTTTTCGTTTAACAGAACAATTTCCGGATCCTGGGCGACCGTGCCAGCATCACCGCCTCTTTGCGGAGAAGCCGTCGATTCATCCTGCTTATCCGAGCTATCGTCACTCTCTACAGCGACCGTAGTGTTGTCACCCTCAGGCTGATCTTCAGACATTGTCCCTTCGGCAACGACCTCAGTACCCGTCTCCTCGTTCACCACAACATCTTCCGTCACCTCTTCCTCAGGTTCTTCAACAGGATCAACGGGATCGGTCGGGTCGGGATCAACAGGGGCAGGATCAACAGGGTCCGGGTCCACAGGGTCCGGATCAACCGGATCAGGATCAGGAGGTATTCCCGTTGCCGACGGATTTACGGTGATAGTTACCGAGTCGTTGTCTTCGATTCCGGCCCCAAGGCTTGTGTCATCAACCTCGACGGTGACATCGAGGGCCGGGTTGGTTTCATAGTCCAGGGACACGCCGGCATTCAGGAAGAGCTCGCTGCCTACTATCGTGAACAGTCCGGAATCTGATCCGCTCAAGCTCAAGGTGTTGGTGCCGAGTCCATCATCGGTGACGACGATATCGGCCACCTTGGTCGGGCTCGAGGTATCGGCATCTTCGGCTACACTTGCGGTCGTGTTGGTCAGAGAGACGGTTGGTGGTTCGTTGACGTCGGTGACTGTTATCGTCATTGAGTCGCTGTCTTCAATTCCGCTACCGATTGTCGTGTCATCAACCTCGACGGTCACATCGAGGTCCGGGTTGGTCTCATAGTCCAGTGTGACGCCGGCATTCAGGAAGAGTTCGCTGCCTACTATCGTGAACAGTCCGGAATCTGATCCGTTCAAGCTCAAGGTGTTGGTGCCGAGTCCATCATCGGTGACGACGATATCGGCCACCTTGGTCGGGGTTGCGGTGCTGCTGTCTTCCGGCAGGGTTGTGGTGGTATTAGTCAGCGATACTGCTGGAGCATCGTTGACATCAGTGACTGCTATCGTCATTGAGTCGCTGTCTTCTATACCGGCGC
>JABDQA010000076.1 GCA_013042475.1 Desulfofustis sp. | reverse complement strand
CAGGCGATATCGCCCCAGAATGGAAAGCGGATTATAAAGATACTGGCCCAATTAGAACCGATATAGCTTCCAAAAAAGTTAGCGGAAGCACATCATATTTACCTTGGATATTGGTGATAATTTTATTGATTCCTTTGTGCTACTTTGTGTATGAAACGACTCAAAGAAAACAAGATGACGAAAATTTAGTATCTGCAGTAGAAAGGAGGCTGCTGATAATTGAAGAACAAATTCATTCTCTACAAAATTCACTGGATTTGCTTACGTCCCTTGAAGGACAATTGAATGATCTTCAACTTGAGGTATCAAATATTACCAATAGACTTCCTACTGCGATTAGTATAGAGAGAATAAGGCAACAGATTAATGATCAAAATAATGAAATTGAACGCATAACTCAGAAAATTCAGAATATTAATGAAAGTAACTTAAACAATTCAGAAAAAGATCAACAGAAAATAGAAGAACAACAATATTATGTAGTACAGAAAGGTGACAACTTATTTCAGATTAGTTCTAAAAATAAAATAACCATGCAGAAGCTAAAAGAGATTAATGGAATCGGCCCTGATGAAGCCATATTTCCAGGTCAAAGACTACTACTTGAATAACTATCAAAAAATAATGTGCTCTTGCCGGTATGGTTTCAAATTTCGCAAACCTGCTTCTTATAGCCCGGCCAGCCTGTCATGGTCATTGGGCTGAATTGTTTCACCAGGCGTGTTGACTTCCTTTTCTTCTACCGGAGCCGGCAACTGATCTGCATCATCCATAAATGAGCGGCCAATAGCAAACTCCACTCCTGCAAAAGCAGTCAGGTAACCGTAATAGGCTACAACAAGTTCGCTCTGGGTCTTGGTCAGGCTCAGCTGGGCATCATTAAATTCAATGACGTCATAGGCGCCGGACTCATATCGCTTTTCAGCCAGTTGGACGTTCTCTTTGGCAAGCGCCAGGGTCTGCAGGGCGATCTCAACGCTTTCTCGATTTTCCTCGGTTTTCAGGAAACTGTCCGTTACCTCGCTGACCACGACAAGCTCAAGGTCCTGCAGCTTTGCCATATTCTCACGGTACCTTCCCGTTGCCTCGGCAACCTCCCCCTTGGTCTCAAACCCTGAAAATAGCTCCCACCTGAGGCCAACCCCGACTTCCCAATAGTCTTTGTAAAGTGAGAGTGTTGTGTCATAGTCGTTAACTTTGGCATCAGCTATCAAGGCAGGCCAATAGTTGCCGCGAGAACTCTTGATATCGGCCTCCGAGGCCTCGACGATGCTTTTCAGCTGGTGAATATCGGATCGTTCCTCCAATGCCTCAGAGATGGAATTTTCAAGGCTGGCGGGAACCGGTGGCATGGAGTCGAGAACGTTATCGAGTTCAACCTGGTCGCTCTCCAGAACATACTTGCCGCCATTGGGTTTATAGCCCAAGACCTGCTCGAGGCCTACCCTGGCAAGTTTTAAGTTATACTCCGCACGAAGCAGACTCAACCGTGCTCCCGAGAGCTCAACCTCGGCATTAATGACGTCGATCTTTGTTCTCACCCCGGCCTTATAATAGACCTTGGCCCGCTCAAGATGCTGCTCAAAGCTGCCGACTGATTGTTTGGCAACATCAATGAGCCGCATCTTTTCGAGAACGTTGTAATAGGCTTCCTTAACCTGGAAGACAACATCCTGAAGTTGCCTGGCAAGATTCGCCTCTTCAGCGGTAAGATTGGATTTCCCCACCTTGATCGCCCCGGTTGTCTTGCCAAAATCGTAGATCAGCTGGGTAAGGTTGGCGGCTCCATGGAGAATGTCGTCTTCTTCGACCTGGTCAAAAACAGGATCGTCAGTCCCGCCTCCGGATGAAACAGCGGAGTCCTGGCGCTCAGTGTAAAAGTAACGTCCAAGAACTGAGAGGCGAGGCAAATATCCTGACCTGGCTTGGGTCAACTGTCCCACACTTTGTGCAACTTTTTGTCTAACGACTTCGATTGAGCGGTTGTATCGCAACGCGATATCCAACAAGTCATTCAAGGTCAGGGCAACTTCGTCTTCAGCAGGATCGCGAGTGGCAGGAATACCAATGGAGTACTCCGCAGCAGAGTTGCTCACGACTAACTCGTTGATGTTTATTAACCCTTTGTTATTGATAGACTTTGCAGAAGCGACAAGGGAGGAAAGCGTAATGGCCAGAACGATTAGAATGGACGCGGTAGATTTCGGCATAGCCCTCTATACTGATTGGAACTCGAAGGTGGACGATCGCGTATATATCTACCATCATTAGCTGGACCGGCCAAGACAATTTTTCAGTTTTCTAAAGAGAATTTGTCTTCGCGCACCAGCCTATATCACCCGCGTGTGGCACTCTCTACAGCTAGTCTGGTTTGTAGCGTCTAATCACGAATATTTGCCAAGAAGCAGATTGTTATGAATCACCATCGCGGTCTTTGGGCGTTGATTATTATCGACTGCTCTGCAAAATTAGAATGTTGTAACCAGGATCAAGACGAGTAGGGAATTTTACCACAGGCAAATATTTGATCATTCCAGGATAAAATTTTCGTGGGCAACGCAGAAATGGAGTAAGAAGCCACTTTTTCACGATGGCCTATTTTTTCTCCAGTGAGGGAAATTACTAGCTGATCAAGCCGCCTTCTCACTATTCCACAACTGAAACCGCTCCCCTACACCCTGCTTTAAAAGCGCTGTTAGCTTTTTATGCGGTATTGGTCTACCGAAGAAGAAACCCTGCATTTCATCACAGTTGAGATCAAACAGTATTTTCGCCTGGGCCTCGTTTTCAACACCTTCGGCTGTGACCTTCAACCCCATGCTATGAGCCAGATGAATTAATGATTCGACGAGAACTACAGCCTGCTGGCTTGCCTCGATGTCAGCGACGAATGAACGATCAACCTTGAGGTGGGTGATTGGAAAATGCTTGAGATAGCCGAGAGAGGAGTAACCTGTTCCGAAATCATCTAAGGCGATACACACACCCACACGCTGAATTTCCTGGAGAGCCAACTTGGAACTCTTAATGGACTCCATCATAGAGTTTTCAGTAACTTCTACAATGATGTTTTCCGGGAAGAGTAAATTTTCCTTCAGGGCGTCCTGAATACTCCTGGCGAAGTCTGAATTTCGAAATTGCCTGTTGGAGACATTTATCGCGACACTGCAATAATCCTCAAACCCCATGTCAATCAATTCTCTTAAATGGCTACATGCTGTCCTGAGAACCCATTCGCCGATCTGTCCGATCAGCCCGGCATATTCCGCAACCGGAATGAACTGGCCAGGGAGGATAGAGCCTTGTTTAGGGCTATCCAGGCGAAGAAGCGCTTCAAACCCTATGATGGCGCCGTCACTGGTGTTGATCTTAGGCTGATAATGGAGTTCAAACTCATCGTTCTCTATGGCTTGGTGCAGTCTGCTTTCAATTTCCCAATGTTGCACGGATATATTATGAACATTCTGCGAGTAGAAATGGTAGCGATTGGCGCCCAGACTTTTTATGGCATGCGTTTTGGCAGCAGATGCCTTACGCTCGAGTTCTGCAGATGTCTCCCCATCATGCGGACAAATTGCTATGCCGACATAGGCGACGGGATAGATTGTATGATCATTTATTTTGCAACGCTCCTCGAGTGCTTTCAGAATTCGCTTAACAATCCAGGTTATTGAACTCACGTCTTCGATATCAGTCAGTAAAATGCCAAAATTCTCTTGGTTCAACCGTGAGATTGTCGGCGTAAATGATTCGGACGGTAATAGAGCGACCGTATCCATGGACCTGAGGACTTTAATGAGCCTTTTTCCAATCGTCTTGAGCAGCAATTCTCCTGATTCGTGACCGATGGTCTCACTGACCTGCTGTACGTTGTCAACTGAAATGGAAAGTACCGCAACGATGGTGTCAAACCGCTGCCCCCTCAAGATTGCCTGCGACGCTCTATCCTGAAAGAGTGCTCTGCGCGGTAACCCCGTAGAGACGTCGAAAGAAGCGAAATGCTCGAGTTCCTTACCGCGTTTTTGAGCAAGCACCTCAAGCTCCCGTACTCTAACGGTGAGACGCTCTACTTCTTTGCCATCGTCATTTATTGCCGCTTGTTTTGAGGAATCAGGATTAGCATCTGGTGAATTTCTTACTTCACCATCCTTCTTTGAGGGGTGTTCGAGATCGATTTCTTTTCCAGAGGAATAAAAGATTTCATCATCGCCCCAGCAGACAACCTGATTTCGGCCGCTCTCCTTGGCAATATAGAGAGCTCTATCGGCATGGTTAGCCAACTCTTCAGGACTGTTTACACTTTCACTCAGTGCTGAAATCCCAAAACTCATGGTAACCTGAATACCAGTGGATGAGTCTTCCTCTATGCTCTTTCTGATTCGATCACAGATCTTCTCCGCCAGCCTTATATCTATTGCCGGTAAAACGATGCAGAACTCCTCACCGCCGTATCTGCCGACCTGATCATGCTCCCTGAAATTTCGCTGCATCGTTCCGGCGATCGCCTTCAGCACCTCATCGCCACTGGCATGGCCATATCGATCATTGACCAATTTGAAATGGTCAATATCGCACATGACGCAGCTGAGTTCATCCCCCGATTCCTGCGCTTCCTTGAAGATTTTCTCAAATCTTTGATTCAAGGCTCTTCTATTGAGCAGATGCGTCAACGGATCACGGGTCGCCAGAAATTCCAGCTCCTTGTTCTTAGTCTGGACGACATTTGTTGTTTTTTGGAGCTTATTGATAACGGAGCTGAGCTCCTCATTCTTCATCTCCAGTTCTGTAACATTATCAAGTGTTACCAGAACACCCCGGCTTCGACCTTTGTCGTCCTGCACGGGAGCACAATTGGCGATCATTGTCAGTGTGGTTAGTTTCTCCCTTTTAATGGAAAGGCGCACCCCGATCATGTTACTCTTGCCCTTGAGTACCTGATTCCAAGGCAGTTTCTTTTTCTGCTTCGGAGTCCTGAAGCCTTCCCAGCCAAGTTCGGAACCTTTGAATCCAATCAGTTCGGTAGGAGCACAATTCATCATCTCAGCAAAAGCCTTATTGGCAAGGACGATTTGCTCGTTTTCATCGAGGATTAACACACCTTCTTTCAATACATCGAAAGCCGCCTGTACCCTGTCAGGAATCACCTTGGAAGGATCAAGCTCCCGCAGGGTTCGCTTGATAAGCAGGAAATATCCTGCGAACCCTGTGAAACCGATAAAGAGAATTAAACTGAGATAGGAATTTCTAAACCCCGTCACAATATTATTGAACCATAGCGGAGGAAAACTGATCTCAACTGTTGCCCATGGCATCTGGCCTTTATAAATCGGGACCTGGATATGAGTTGCCGTGGATTTCCCAATTCCTGGGGACTCCCAATATTCCGTATGATTACCAGTCTCTGCGATGAGGTCCCCTCTGGCATCTCTTATCGCCGCAGATTGAATATCATTTTCTCGCTCCACCATCGATTCAAGTGTCTTTCTGATTAGAGCCAGATCATCATGCTGGACAGCTGCTGAAAATTGAATGGCAAGTGCCTCTGAGAGCGTCTTACGTGAATCAACCACGGCACTCGTCCTGTCGGGTGCCAGGCCAATAATCTTCCCCAAAATAAGCAGACTGATTGTTAATGAAACGAGGCCGAGGCTGATTCGAGTCGTTGGCGTGATACTCATCTGTCCATTCTATCTTTTGGTTATGTCCTATTTAGTGCCCAACCACAAAGATCTAGTTTGCGCACAAATTTGCCAATATGGTCCTAATTACATAGTGTTGCAGTTAAACCAATTATATCACAAATAAATACAGTGTAAAATCAGTATTTTATACAGATTCTGGAAAATTTTTGCAGCCAATAGTATAGCTGCAAATATATGATATTATTTCAAATAATCCTTATTATCGATTTTGTGATGAGTGAGTCCAATTACTGAGAGAGGGCCAAGCGCCCAATGCAAATAGTTGGCTCCCAAAATATTTAACGAAACATCTCTTCAGCAGTGTATTCCGCAGTGGTGTCATCTTCCGGCTCACCCTCCGTACGCTTTTTGTCTTCCTTGGGTCTTGTCAGGATAGCCACCGGGTCAAAGTTGTTCCACACCGGCATGGTCGCCAGAAAACTCGACATCAGCGAGCCGGCACGCAGCAGATAACTCACGAAACCAGCAGCGAAACTTGCGGATAGTCCGCTCGCCGCATAGACAACCGTCTTCTGATTGGCGGCCGCCTCCTCATACGACTCATCGATATCATCGCGCATCTCCTGCAGCCCTTCACGAACCACCCTGCTCTCCACAATGGCATCGAGCTGCACCGGCCCCATATAGATCGGGGCGGCATGGGCGGGGGCGATGATGAAGTCGGACAACTGCTTGAAGGTCGCCTGGATAGCTTTCAGGTGGTAATTGGCATAGCGTTGCTTCAGGATCCAGGTCCGGATCTCGCCGTCCTGCTGGACACTGCCCTGCCCGTCACCAGTCGCCTCCATCGCCACGTAGCCGAGATACTGCTCAGCTCCTTCTTCCGCGGCTGTCTCACGAGCAACACGATCGAGCAACTGCTCTACGCTTTCAGGAGTATCACTGACCCGAACAGCCTCTGTGATTTCTGGTTCAGGCTCAGCGAGCAGATCTTCCACTCCAGGAGGCTCCTCTGCTTCAGCTACCGGAATCGGGTCATTTCCTTCCTCTTCTGAAGGATCGGCTAGCTCATCAGGATCAGGCTCGCTTCCCGAATCCTCTGGCGGGGGGTCATCTATCGGATCAGGCTCGTTTCCTGAATCATCCGGTGGGGGGTCATCTACAGGATCAGGATCCGGAGGAAGATCCGGCTCAGTGCCACCGGAACCATCGTCTCCGGGGTCGGTTCCTGGATCGGTTCCATCACCGCCAGGATCTGGGTCGCTGCCGGTATTGTCGTTTACTGGATTAATTGTAATTGACACGGTGCCGGTGGCGGTTACCCCGCCGTCGGCGTCACTGACGAAATAGGTGAAGCTGTCACTGAAGTTCTCGGAATCGTCATGGATGTAAGAGAAGGTGCCGTCAGCCATGAGAATAAGACTGCCATGACCGGGGCCAACCCCAACCGATACCGTCAGTGTATCGCTCGGTAGATCCGCATCGCCATCATTTGCCAGTACAGAAGCTTGTCCGCTGTCCAGAATAGTGGATGTACCTCCCTCGACGACGGTAATCGAATCATCGGTAGCAAACGGATCATTATTATTTATCTCGTTTACCGTGATGGTGAATGTCTCAGAATCGTTCAGCAGCCCGGCCCCGTCATCGGTCACGGTGATGGTGACGGAATGCGCACCATCCTGGTCCTCGGCCGGCGTCCAGCTGAAGGCGCCGGTGGCCGCATCGATCGTCATGCCGGCAGCCACGGAAGTCGCATCGAGGCTGTAGGTCAGGGTGTTGGCCGGGATATCAGAATCAGTGGCTGAAGCGGTAAAGGTCAGGGTCGATCCCTCATCCACGCTCTGGTTGCCGATGGCGTCGAGCACCGGGGCTACATTTATCTCGTTGACCGTGATGGTGAAGGTTTCTGAAACGCTCAGCAGCCCTGCGCCGTCATCGGTGACCGTGATCGTGACCGAATGCGCACCATCCTGGTCCTCGGCCGGCGTCCAGCTGAAGGCGCCGGTGGCCGCATCGATCGTCATGCCGGCAG
>JABDQA010000235.1 GCA_013042475.1 Desulfofustis sp. | reverse complement strand
ATGCAACTCGTCCCTGGTAATCAGGGAATTCTTCTCCCGCGGGTTGAAAAAGAATCCAAGTTTTTTGAAGGTGAGCATCCGGCCCACTTCATCCAGTTGTCGGGTAATTCCGATCCTGTCGCTGCCGCCGCCAATTGTCGGTCCCGGCGAGTCGAGACTGTTGACGATCCCGGCGCCAACCGGATCGGTAACTATATTGAATATCTGCGGTAGCTTACCGCCGATTACCACCTTGGCCCTTCGGGAGACGGTGGTGCCAAAGGTGTAAACGTAATCGTAGGCGATCAGATTATTATTGATTGAACGCAGGATAGCACCCAGTTTAGAAAGGTCCTGGGCTGCATCATGAATTTCAAAGGTCGTCTGATACCCCAATTCCTGCAAACCCGACTTGAAGCCGGCTTCTGCTTCCGTTTCTCCGCGCCAGAGCAGCATGGCGATGCGCAGCTCCTGATCGGCCGCCGACACGTGAAAGGCCTGGATCAGAAAAATGATCATCAGCCACAAGCTTAGCTTCATCGTCACCGTTTACCTGCTTATCTTAATTTTCCGTGGGTCATGCGGGATACTCTCACGTCACACTATTCTATATGCCACTTGTCCTTGATTTTCTGGACGGTGCCGTCCGCCACCATGTCATCAAACGCTTTTTGCCATTGGGCGACAATCTCATCCGAGGTTTTTTTTGAAAAAGCGATTTTAAGCTCGCTTTTTTTCAGGTGAGCGACCTCGACGAAGAGCTCAGGGTCAACCTCGGCCAGTTCGCAGACTGTTCTGAATCCTGGTTTTTTATAGGCCCATAGATCGATGCGGCCGAGCGCCAGCTTCTGCGCGTTTTTCTGCTCGTCAGATACCGGCTCGAGGTTGGTGAAGCCCAGTTTCTCGAGCATTTTTCCGCGCACGTCATCTCTTAGGGTACCGATCCGTTGAACCATTTTAGCGTCTTGCAGGCTGGTGATCGATACGGGGGCATCTTTTCTGGCCAGCAGGATGTCACTTTTGGTGGCCAGAGGGCCGACCCATTTGAACAGCTCGCTGCGATCCTCAGTGTACGTCATCCCGAAGAGAATGACGTTTTCCTCATCGAGGGCCATCTTGTAAGCCCGGGCCCACGGGTACACCTGGATAGGCTCGGGCGACCCTATCCTTTTCTGAATCTCCTGGACGATCTCGACGGAGGAGCCGACCAGTGTGCCGTTATCCAGGTAGTTGAGCGGCGGCAGATTCTCGGTCAGGATGGTGAGTTGCTCGGCAGCAAGCGGCTGACTTGAAAGACAGATAAGCGAGAGGAGTAACAGGAGCATATTCTTCATATTGGAATCCCCTTGGTTTTGTCCAAGCAACGCGTGGCCAGACAGTGACCTCGCGTACCTTGCATCACTGTGTCATACTCGTCGTTTCCTGACAGCTCTGTAGAATTGATGATTTAAGCGATATTATAATCACTAAATAACAGCAGGATTGAGATTGGTGCAAACAATACTGGAGTCGTGGGGATGAATTCTGCTGGTTCGGACTTTTCACTGAACCACAGTGCCGATCCGCCGGAGTTCAGCACTGGTGGTCAGCTGAATTCATAGCGCAGCGGAGGAATCGAACAACCAATAAGTTCGGCCTGGCGGAGGAAATAGTCATCGGTCATGCCGGCGATGAAATCACGCACCCGGGCAGCCGCAGGCTGGTTCTCGATGTAAGAGCGATCGAGGTCGTCGAGAAGATCGACGGCCAGCGACTCGGAAGTACCCTCATCAAGATGGTCGAGATAGTGCTCGAACAGTGCCCTGTAGCAACTTTTGATCTGCGGCATATATTCCTGGGTCTGGGGAGCCAGGTAGATGTGCTGGTAATTGAAGTCCTTGAGTTCTTTTAAGACACTGGCGACCTCGTTGCTGAAACCGATCGAACCAGACTCTTTTGAACCGCTGTTTCCGGGAGCTGGAACATGGCTGTGGCGGATCAGGTCGGTGACCAGGGAATAGACGATGGTACCGTTGGTTTCACCGAGCAGTTCTGTGCATCTTTCCGGCAGGTCGCTGCGCTTGATAAGGCCGAGGATGATTGCATCTTCGATATCCCGGCCAATGTAGGCCACGGTGTCTGCCATCCGCACTACGCACCCTTCCAGAGTCATGGGCTGAAGATCGAGAGCCGGGTTGGCTGATTTCAACTCGACTTTGAGATCGAATTCGGTGAAGTTGTTGAGCGGAGCAGGGGTGATGCGGTCCTGGTGCACCTCGCCGTCGTGGCATAAAATACCGTCCAGCGTCTGCAGGCAGAGGTTCCATCCCCTGCCTTTGCGTTCCAGCTTTTCGATGGCCCGGAGCGACTGGATATTGTGCTGAAAAGCGGGCAGCCCGTGCTCGACGCAGAGTTCCGCGAGAAACAACTCGCCGGCGTGGCCGAATGGAGGATGACCGATGTCGTGGCCGAGACTCACCGCCTCGATCAGGTCTTCGTTGAGAAAGAGATAACGGCCGATGGTTCTGGCAACCCGGGAGACAAGCTGGACGTGCAGAACCCGGTGGGTGATGTGATCGTTTCTGATCAGGCAGAATACCTGGGTTTTGTCTATGTAGCGGGCATAGGACCGGGAGTGGAGGATGCGGTCAGCGTCCTGGGCATAATTCTGGCGATAGCCTTGCAGTTCTTCATCCGTGCGTCTGAGGCCTGCGTCTGATCTGGCTGCCAGAGGCGAGAGATGGGTCTGCTCTCTGTACTTAAGCTGTTCGGCTATGCCAATTTCCGGGCGTGGGTCTGCGGGTTCGGTCATGACCTTGTTCTTTATGCTGGATATTCCCATTCAGATTCTTATAATAATGCTCGTTGTCGGAAGCAGCCAGAATCATTTTAAGCGGTAGAACAATCCAGGAGAGGCCAATGAAAATATCCATCGAATATTGTGCCGCGTGAAATTACAAACCTCGCGCTTCCGGGCTGGAAGCTGAACTGAGAAAGAAGTACGACGCTGACGTTGAGCTGGTCGCCTCCGGAGGAGGTGTGTATGAGATCACGGTCGACGGAAAATTGATTTTCTCCAAGAAACGTCTCGGCAGATTTCCCGCAGACGGTGAGTTGGAACGACTTATCGGTTGGCTCTAAACGGCAACTTCACTGGCCAATACAAAAGCGCTGCATCATTTTAATAACTCCTTCACGCCTTCAATGCTTCTCGAGCTCAAAGTAGAAAACCTGGCCCTGATCGACACCCTGCACCTGCGATTCGACCGCGCCCAGGGTGACATGCTGGCGGTAATGACCGGCGAGACAGGCGCCGGCAAGTCGATCATGATGCGTGCCATCGGGCTGCTCAGCGGCGGCCGGGGATCGGTCCAGTGGATCAGGAGCGGGGCCGAGAGCTGCACGGTCGAGGCCCTGTTCGAGATTGGCGAACATTACCAGCAGCTGCGCGACCTTCTGCGAGACAGCGGCTTTGGCGATGCCAACGAAATTCTCTTTAAAAGGGTGATTTCACAGAACGGTCGGAGTCGATTCTACATCAACGGTTCGATGGCCACCGCCAAAATTGTCCAGGACGTCTGTTTTCGACTCCTGTCGATCGGCGGTCAGCACGAACACCAGCAGCTCCTCCAGCCTGCCATGCACCTCGAATTCATCGATATCCTCGGGGATCACCTGGCAATCCGTGATCAATTCAGGGTGCGGTATGAAGACTGGCGGAGTGCCCGACAAAAGCTGCAGAATTTGGTAGAGCGCGAGCGGGAACGGGAGCAGCGGCGGGATTTCCTCTCGTTTCAGATTGGCGAAATAGATGAAATCGCACCGGAAATTGGCGAGGATGAGCGACTCGGGGCGGAACGCAACCGGTTGAAAAACGGCGAAACCCTAATCCGCTTGAGCAGGGAATGCCACGAGCTGCTGGCCGGATCGGTTACCGAAAATTTGACGGTGATTCGCAAAAACCTCGAACAGCTCACCCAGCTCGACCCGGAGCTTGAAGAACTTGCCGCAGAGGTGGGCTCCTACTCTTTTCTGGCTGAAGATTACAGTGCCCAACTCCGCTCCTATTCCGATGCGCTGGACAACGATCCTGACCGGTTGGAGACCATCAACGCCCGTCTCGACAAATTGACGGGATTGAAACGAAAATATGGGGAAAGTCTAGCCGAGGTACTCGCCTACTTGGAAAATGCGCGACAGGAGCTTGAAGTTCTCGACAATCTCGATGCCGAAATCGAGCACCAGAGAGAAAAAACCGACGCCCTCGAGGCGGAGGTCGTGGAGGCTGCGGAAACGCTGTCTGCTGCAAGGCGCAGGACCGCAGCAGACATGGAGCGGGCCATGTCCAGGGAGCTCGAATCGCTGGCCTTCGAGCAGTCGGGAGTGGAAGTGCGGTTTCAACCGGTGGAACTGCACAGCGACCATCTTCGGGCCACGGGATTTGACCGGCTCGAGTTTTTTTTCGCCCCCAACCCGGGAGAACCGCCGCGTCCGCTGGCCCAGGTAGCCTCGGGCGGAGAGCTGTCGCGGCTGATGCTGGCTTTCAAGTGCCTTCTGGCTCGCAGGGATATGGTCGAGACGGTGATTTTCGACGAAGTCGACGCCGGGGTCGGCGGCGAGGCCGCTGAATCTGTGGCCCGCAAGATAAAAGAGCTGGCCAACCATCATCAGGTCATCTGCATCACCCACCTGCCGCAGATTGCGGCCCGGGGCAGTTCCCATTTCAGGGTTGAAAAAAAGCTGAGGGAAGGGCGTACCATCACCAGTGTGAGCAGGCTTAAGGAAGATGAGCGAGTGGAGGAGCTGGCCCGCATGCTGGCCGGAGAGTCGGCCACCAACCAGACGGAAGCCTGGGCCCGGGAACTACTCGACAAGGGTAAGGTTGCCGCATGAGCAGAGTCAGGGCGATCAGCCTATTTTCCGGCGGGCTCGACTCTATCTGTGCCACCAGGGTAGTCATGGCGCAGGGGGTCGAAGTACTGGCAATAAAATTCGTCAGCCCCTTTTTCGGCTATGACATCCTCAGGGATCCTGACGGTTACCGCAGCAAAATAAAACAAAAGTACGGCATCGAGGTATCGGTTTACGACATCAGCGAAGAATATTTGCAGATGCTGCGCAGCCCCTCCCATGGGTTTGGCAAATATTTCAATCCCTGCGTCGATTGCAAAATTTTCATGCTTGAGCGGGCCAAAACCATGCTCGATGAATTTGGCGCTTCGTTTCTGATAACGGGAGAAGTACTGGGCCAGCGCCCCATGTCCCAGAGACGCGACACGCTCAATGTCATCGAGCGCGACTCGGCCACCCGCAGCCTGCTGCTCAGGCCGCTCAGCGCCAAACTCATGAATCCCACCGAGGCCGAATTAAACGGCTGGGTCGATCGTGAGAAGCTGCTTGATTTCAGCGGCCGGGGACGTTCCCGCCAGATCGCCCTGGCCAAAAGTTTCGGTATCACCGATTTTCCCGCGCCTGCGGGAGGCTGTATCCTGGCCGACCCGATTCTGAGCACCAGGATTGCCCGGGTGTACAACAATGACTTCGTCGTCACCCAGCAGAACATGAATGTGGCCGATATCCTGTTGATGCTTATCGGCAGGCAGTTCCTGCTGCCCAACCGGGGATGGCTGGTGCTGGGTCGGGAAGAAAAGGAAAACGACCGGCTCGAAGAACTCCAGGAACCTGGGGATATCAAGCTCTTTATCGAGGAGCGGCCGGGACCGGTGGCACTGCTCAGACGGGCGGCCGAGCTCTACGATAACGCGGACGCCAGGGGGAGAGACCTGGAAGCTGCGGCCGGACTGGTGACCCGCTATGCCAAAAAGAAGGACGGCCGGCCAACCGGCGGAAATGTCATCATCATCGATGATGCTGCGCACAGCGAGTCCTTTTATGAACCGCTGATGGATGGAACCTTTCGGGATTGGATCATTTGAGAGGGGCCTATCTGCCCGACGCATCCCGATCGTGTCCCGTTTAGTCCCCATGAGAAGTTTCCTCTCCCAGGACTTCCCGATCTTTAAATACTGACGCCTAATCAGTCGTGAACACACCACCGACGCGCACCAGAAAACCGGAACCATTAATACGTCACCGTGAACTGGAGCCAAAACTTCCGCACATCAGTGTTCAACTCATCTGCATTGTAATCGGCGTATTTTGCCTGGAGGGCATAACTTTCACCAAACTTCTTGGTCAAGGACAGGTCGAGTTCCGAGCCATAGTCAGCCCCACCTGAGTCAGCTTTGAAATCGTGGTAGATAACATCTGCCTTTACACCTAACCAGGTGAAGGTCAATGCCGTATAAAGGTCCCGTAATCCAGCTAATGGTGCAGTCAAGAACTGATCTGCCCAGCCGTTAAAGGCATGATTCGTGCCCAATGGGGTCTTGAGTGAGATGTTGTTATCTGAACCGAGAACTTCATAGCCGATCTTTCCGCCTACGTTGGCCTCACCAGACTCACTTTTAGGCGCAAGCAGCCCCACAATGAAATGACCGTAATAGGCAGCATAGTCCCCGGGGTTTTCTTGGTAATCTTCCTGGCGAGCGACTTCAGCGGTATAGAGCACATCGAGATTATCAATGACTTTCCGTGAACCGTCAAAACGCAACCCAAAGGTTTGTGTGGAAAAGGCATACTCAGACGGACCGGAGTTATCAGGATCGTCGTAATCTAGCCAGTAGCCATATGCGGAAAGGGCTCCGATTCCCTGAAAAGCGTATGTGAGGTTCAACAACGGTGATTGCATACTGACGTCCTGACTCGCCGTGTTCCTCACATTCAAAATGAAGATACCGTAAGCTGAAAAATCACCGGAAGAAGTGCTGAAAAGATTGGCCGCATCATATGTCTGCTCCATCTGCCGCCAGCCAACATTGCCGATGAATCGCTGATTATCCAACTGGATGCGCTGTCGACCGGCCCTGAAAACGGTTTTGTCAATGAGGTCATAGGAAAGCCATCCCCGATTCAGTTCGGCTTCACTCGGGTCAGCGATGACCGCAAACTCATCTTTCCCATCCGACTTGTCGTTGTAGTCATCTATAAATACCGGCGTGTTTCCCTCGAATTCGGCATACCCCTGGAGTCCTGCCCATTTGGGGATCTGGTAACCGAGCCTGAGGCGAATGGGATCACCGTTGGCTGATTTCAGACCATCCTGTCCCACATGTTCATAGCGGTAGCGAAGATCGATTTTGATCTGACCCCAATCCCCGTTTAAGCTATTCTTGATTTTTCCGGTGAAGGTGTTGTCCTCTGAAGCGTTGACTTGAACGGCTGCACAGATGATGAGTACCATTAAAAAGGATACCGTTTTCGGTATCATCCCACCTATTCTCCGACTGAATGACATGTCCATAAACATGAGTCTCCTATTAAATATTGCCGGTTCGCTACTTACAGCTGCTGGTCTAAACAAGTCAAACTTATCATGCTAAAGGTCTCCACCCTCGATACCGGCCGGCCCTCCTTGCTCTCCAGCCAGGGCCGCCTCTATTCGGCAGAGCCCCTCCTCCAGGGTGCTCCGGGGGCAGGCGATGTTTATTCTCTGGAAGCCCGATCCGCCTGAGCCGAAGATGTAGCCGTCATCGAGGCCGACCTTGGCTTTCTTTCTCATGAAGGTTCGCAGCTGCCGATCGTCGAGTCCCAGGTCGCGGCAGTCGAGCCAGACCAGGTAGGTACCCTCGATCGGCATGACGCGAATTGCAGGAATCCGTGCGCTAATGAACTCCCGTAGAAACTGCAGGTTGCCCTCCAGGTAGCTGATCAGGTCCCGGAGCCAGGGGTCACCGTGTCTGAATGCTGCCTCCATAGCGGCCATACCGAACGCACACGGGGTCGACAGAAATCCGGCGGTACGTTCACGAAAAACGTTTCTGAGTTTGGGATTGGGGATAATCAACACCGAGGCTTTCAATCCGGCCAGGTTGAATGTTTTGCTGGGCGCGAAACAGGTAATGGTGTTCTGTGCCACTTCCTCTCCCAGAGTTGCCGTGGGGATATGACGGTTGCCGCCCAGGAGCAGCTCGGCGTGGATCTCATCCGAGATGATGAGGCCGTGGTTGTCGGTCACGATGCGGGCAGCTTCGGCTAGTTCCTCTTCTCGCCAGACCCTCCCGACCGGGTTGTGGGGACTGCAGAGCAGCAGCATCCGGGCCCGGCTCGGCTCGGGTCTGAGTCCTGAGCAGGTGGGCCGGAAGTTATTCTCGAGCCCGGTAAAATCCATCGAGTAACCGCCGTCGCCGAGGATGAGCTGGTTTTCGATCACCATGCAACCGTTGTGGGTGATCGCCGAGAAGAAGGGATAGTAGACCGGCGGCTGCAAAATTACGCCATCACCGGGCTTGGTGAAGGCCAGGATGATCATGTGCAGGGCATGGACCACGCCGGCGGAGAAAACGAGCCACTGTTTTTCGACCCGCCAGTTGAATTTCTGGTCAAGCCGGTCGACCACCGCCTGTTTTACCGAATCGCTCTCCGACTCATAACCGTAGATCGGGTGTGCACCACGCCTGAGTATTGCCTCGGTGATTGGTTCGGCCACCGCAAAGTCCATATCCGCAACCCACATGGGCAGAATATCGGCTTCGCCAAAAATTACCGGCGCCCCGTCCCATTTAGCCGAACCACTCCCAATCCTGTCGATCTTTCTGTCAAACATATCTTTACCGTATCCTCTGATTCCCTGGTTGTTTTTGTTTTTAACGTTCCAGCACCGTGTCGACAGCCTTCAGATAGCTTTGCTCTGTAGACGCTCGGGTGATTTTTTTTACCAGCTTTTCTTTACCGGCGAAGGCATGGATAAAGTATATCCACACCTGTTTCATTCGGCCCAGTAGATGTCCGGGGCCGCTGAGCCGCTCTTTCAGGGCTGCGTAGAGATCGTCGTGGAAGAGCTGCAGACATTTGGCGCGCTCGTCACCACTGATGCTGATACCCTTAATTTCAGAAGGCAGAAAGGGGTTGGTCAGCAGTCCCCGGCCGATCATCCAGCGGTCGAGCGGCCTGAATCTTGCCGCCAGGGTGTTGAAATCCTTCAAAGTGACCAGATCGCCGTTGTAAACCAGCCGGTGGCATGTGTGGGTGCGGCAGCGATCGAAGTGGTCCAGATGCACCGGACCACTGTAGAGCTGGGCGCCGAGTCGGGCATGGATGATGATTTCAGCCAGCGGAAAGGGATCGAGGCGGGGCAGCAGGACGAGGGCCTCCTCATGACTGTGATAGCCAAGCCGCATTTTTATTGACAGGGCGGGTTTGAGCTGCGGCAGCACCCGCTCGAGCAGGTCGACTATCGTGTCCGGATGCGGCAGCAGTCCGGAACCTCGTTTCTTTCCGGCCACCATTTTTACCGGGCAGCCCAGGTTCCAGTTGATTTCCCCGTAGCCCAGCTCATGGAGTCGGTTGCCGAGGGCGATAAATCCTTCAGCGTCGCTGTTCAGCACCTGCGGTACCAGCTCCAGGTCCTGATTTTTCTCGGGGAGCAGGTCAGCGATCAGCTTTTCGGGATAGCGCGGACTCCTCTGGGGATTGACAAAGGGAGCCATGGACCGGTCAATGCCGGGAAAATTTCGGAGATACACCTGCCTGAAAAGGCTGTCGGTGATCCCCTTGAGCGGCGCCATGTACAGGCAGGGAGGGGGAATGCTGGCCATCAGGGTAGCGCTTCCGGTGCTTGGGCCAGGTGCTGCATATCGTAACCGGTGGGATTCTGGAAGGGCCGCAAATCAAATACCGACAGGGCGTCGTCCCAGTGGTAGCGATTTGCGCTGATCCATTTGCGGCTGACACTAAGCAGGATTCTCCGGATAATCAGGGTCGCTGCGACCAGCACGAGTACTGCAAGAATGGCGTTGACAATGATCGACAGCCACTCTGAGGTGGATTCGGCCAGACCGTTCTTGCGCACTAGATCATAAAGCCAGTTGCCTTCCATGGTTTCCCCAATTAAAATGTTGGTTGCCTTGAAAAATAATCTTTTTGCTCAATTTCTTTGTTGCACGCTAAAGTTATACCTCGGGGTATGAATAAGCCTGCGGTATGATTCCCGCGCGCGCATTGGTCTTGAACCGATTTTACCAGGCACCCCAAAACATGGGTAAAGCCGAGGATCATACTCATGGAGATTTGACCAATGTATACAACGGATTGCACCAACGTCAACAAACCTCAGAGATAAAAAGGGTCGACCGTGCAAAAATCAGCCCTGGATGCTTTTCTCTCCAACTATCCCGAAACGGTACTGCAGACGCTCAATGACTGCGCTCGAGCACGGGGGCACGACATCTATCTGGTTGGTGGCGCCCTTCGCGATCTGCTTATCAACGTCGTATCGGTGGATCTCGACTTTGCCGTGACCGAAAAAGCAATCGATTTCACCCATGAGGTGCGCGACCGTCTGGGCAGGGGGACAGTCGTCATACTTGACGAAGAGAACGATACGGCCCGGCTGGTTCTCGAGGAGTTGTCGCTTGACGTCGCCGGATTCCGCAAAGGTGCTCGCACCATCGAGGAGGATCTGGTCAAGCGGGATTTCACCATCAACAGTCTGGCCGTACTGCTCGACGATCTTGTTCAGCCGGACCGGGAAGTGGAGATTGTCGACCCGCTTGGTGGTTTTACCGACCTCAAGCTCCGGGTGGTCCGGGCCTGCCCGGGCTGCTTCGATGACGATCCCCTGCGGCTGCTGCGGGCTTATCGGTTTGGAGCCCAGCTTGACTTCATGATTGAAGATCAGACGTCTGCGCAGATCAGAGCCAGATCTGCGCTGATTCAAACCGCGGCTGCCGAACGCATCAGTTTCGAGCTCGAGCTTGTCATGGCGACAAAACAGGCCTACAGGGCTTTCAAGGCCATGCAGGAAACGGAACTGCTCGGTCAGCTGATTCCTGAACTCTTCGAAGGAGCAGGCGTCGATCAGCCGCCGTTTCATCACCTCGACGTGATGGAACACAATCTGCTCACCCTGGAATTTGTTGAGCGTATAATTGATCAGCCGGTTATTTACTTCCCCCGGAGCTACAACATGGTGGATGAGATTGCCGGGGACGGTGAGGCCCTGTCGGCCCTGAAGTGGGCGGCACTGTTTCACGACATCGGCAAGCCGGCAGCCAGAAAGGTGAATGTCGACAAGAAACGCCACATCACCTTCTACAACCACGACGAGCAAGGGGCAGACCAAGCCCGGCAGATCGCTGAACGCTGGAAGTGGAGCCGGCGAAAGACCAAACGGGTCGTCTCGCTGATCGCCATGCACATGCATCCGTTTCATCTCAATAATCTGATGCAGGATCAGGAAGGGGTAAGCACCCGGGCACTGCAGAAGATCTGTAAGCGGGCAGGGGACAATCTTTACCCCTTATTTCTGCTCGCCATGGCCGACAGCCTGGCTGGACAGGGACCAGAGAAACCGGCCCGTATTGAAGAACAGCTCGAACAGCTGTTTGTCGAAGTAGAGCGCTTTTACCGAGAGACCCTGGTGCCGGCGGCGGCGGGCCCCAAGCTGTTGACCGGACATGATCTGATTACCAGGCTCAACCTTGCTCAGGGCCCTGAAATCGGGAGACTGCTGGAGGCGGTCGAAACGGCGGCGCTGGAAGGGGTGATCACCACCAGGGAAGAGGCCCTGATCTGGGCTCGAAAACAGTTGGAGGAAGGCTGAGGAAGCGTCGGTGTAGTGCTTGGTGCTGAGGCCAAACCGGACCGAATGGTCTTGCCAAAGAAGGGTAAATGGAATAAAGAGTGCGTAAAGTTCGGGACTACTATTTTAAGAAGGCCAAGAAAGAAAAATACCCGGCCAGGTCCGTTTTCAAGCTTGAGGAAGTTCAGAAGAAATATCGTCTTTTTCGCCGCGGTGATGCGGTCCTCGATCTGGGCTGTTATCCTGGAAGCTGGTCCCTCTACACGTCCAGCGTTGTCGGACCGGCGGGACTGGTAGTCGGGGTCGATCTGCAGGAGACCAGCAAGGAGGCCAGAGAAGGTGGCTCGCCCATTCACTGGATTTGCGGTGACATTACTGATCCGGAACTGATTGGCCGGATACAGGCAATCAGGCCTGCCTTCAAGGCCGTCATATCAGATATTGCCCCGAAAACTACAGGAAACCGCTGGGCGGATACCCAGCATTCGATGAGGTTGGTGATTAAGACGCTGGAGCTGGCACAGTTATTCCTGCATGAAAAAGGCCACTATCTGTGCAAAATATTCCAGGGTGAGGGTATGCCTGAACTGGTCGGCGATCTGAAAAATCGGTTTAACTTCGTCAAAGTAATAAAACCCCAGAGCTCGCGTAAGGAGAGCCGGGAAGTTTTTCTGCTGGGCATGGAATTTCGCCGCTAGGCGCGGACAGAGCCTCAGGGAGGAACCACAAAACACGGGATCAGCTATGTCAGGACATTCTAAATGGTCAACCATTAAAAGAAAAAAAGGGGCGAACGACGCCAAACGCGGCAAGATATTCTCCAAGCTCATTAAGGAGATTTCCGTATCTGCCAGACAAGGAGGCGGCGACCCGGATGGCAATCCGAGGCTGAGATCAGCCATCGCCGCGGCCAAGGCGGAGAACATGCCCAAGGACAATATCGAGCGGGCCATTGCCAAAGGGTCCGGCGGTGGTGATGGCGATGCCTACGAGGAGATTCTCTACGAGGGGTATGGACCAGGCGGTGTGGCGGTGCTGGTTGAGTGCATGACCGACAACCGCAACCGTACGGTGGCCGATGTCAGGCACTACTTCGCCAAGAGCAACGGCAACCTCGGTGAAAACGGCTGCGTGGCCTGGATGTTCGACAAAAAGGGCCAGATCCTGGTTGACAAGGGAAAGATCTCCGAAGAAGAGTTGGTGGACAAAGCGCTGGAGGCCGGGGCTGATGACGTAATCGAGGATGAAAACGAATTCCAGGTACTGGCCAGTGTCGATGATTTCAACGATGTGCGCGACAGCCTCGAAGGTCAGGGAGTTGAATTTCTCGAGGCGTCCATCTCGATGATTCCCCAGAACACGATCGAGGTGATAGACGAGAAAGTTGCTGCGTCCCTGTTGAAATTATTGGAGAATTTGGAAGACCACGACGATGTTCAGAAGGTGCACGCCAACTTCGACATCGACCAGGATCTTATGGAAAAGCTGTCCTAGCCCGGGTGCATGGAGCGGATTTTAGGCATCGATCCCGGCTCCAGGGCCACTGGTTACGGGGTGGTGGAGTCCGACCGCGGCATCCTCAGGTTCGTGGCCTGCGGTGTGGTCAAAACGACGACCACCATGCCGTTCAACTACCGGCTTAATCAGATTTTTTCAGGCATCAACGAAGTGATTCAACTGCATGGTCCCACCGAGGCTGCTGTAGAGGAAGTATTTCTGGCCACCAACCCGGGTTCGGCGCTAAAGCTTGGCCAGGCTCGCGGGGCAGCAGTGGTGGCGGTCATGCAGAACAATCTGGAGGTGGCCGACTACAGCGCCAAACAGATCAAGCAGGCAGTAGTCGGCTACGGGCAAGCCGGCAAAGGGCAGATTCAGCACATGGTTCGAGTTCTTCTCGGCCTCAATAGGGCACCGAGCAGTGACGCGGCAGACGCGCTGGCAGTGGCCATCTGTCACCTCAACCAGCTTCGCATCTGAACACTCCCACAGGGACAGAGATGATCGCAACGTTAACAGGAAAAGTTTTAATCAGAGGGTTGGACCGGGCCGTCATAGACGTCGCCGGAGTTGGCTATGAAGTCTTCCTGACCACCGACGGTCTGACCAGGCTTCCCGATTCTTCCGAGGAGGTCTTTCTGCATATCTCTACCCAGGTGAGGGAAGACGCCATCGTGCTCTATGGATTTCTCGACAGCGAGGAGAAGGACATGTTTCTTCACCTGACCTCGGTTTCGGGTATCGGTCCTAAACTGGGCCTGGCCGCACTTTCCGGGATGCGGGTGGCGGAGCTGTGCAGGGCTATCGCGGCTCGGGACATCAAGCTGTTGAGTTCAATGCAGGGAGTTGGCAAAAAGACAGCCGAACGGATCTGTGTCGAACTGAAAGACAAGGTCGGAGATCTGGTCGCCGGTGGGGTAGAGCTGGTTGAAACCACCGGGGATGGTGGACCAGGTGCTTCTTCGACCGTGGCCGATGTACTTTCGGCGCTGGGCAACCTGGGCTATTCTGATCCGGTCAGTCGTAAATCGCTCACCTCGGTGAAACGGCGCCTTGGTGATGAAACCTTTTATGCTCTGTCCGTTGAAGATCTGATCAGAGAATGCCTCAGGAGTATGGCATGAATTTCGAAGAAGAACTGTTTGGCGACGAGAGACTGGTGGATCCTGCCTCAATCGGACGTGATCAGATCCAGGCCAATAATCTCAGGCCCAAGTCGCTGGCCGAGTACATCGGCCAGGCACAGGTAAGAAAGCGGCTTAACGTCTCCATCGGCGCTGCCAAGAAACGGGGTGAGCCGCTTGATCATCTGCTTTTTCACGGTTTTCCCGGCTTGGGCAAAACCACGCTGTCGCAAATCATCGCCAACGAAATGGGCACCGGCATCAAGCCGACGTCCGGACCGGTCATCGAAAAGCAGGGGGACCTGGCCGCCATCCTGACCAGTCTGCAGGAGGGGGACATTCTCTTTATCGATGAAATCCACCGTTTGAACCACGTGGTTGAAGAGATTCTCTATCCAGCCATGGAGGATTTTCAGCTTGATCTGATTATTGGTCAGGGACCAGGCGCCCGCTCCATCAAGATGGAGCTGCCCCGTTTTACCCTGATCGGGGCGACTACCCGCACCGGCCTGTTGACCCCGCCCCTCAGAGACCGATTCGGCGATATCCTGCGGCTCCAATTCTACTCACCCGAGGAACTGGTGATCATCGTTCGGCGTTCGGCCAAGATTCTGGGTTTGGAGATCAACAAGGAGGGGGCCCTCGAACTGGGCAGACGTTCCCGTGGTACCCCACGCATCGCCAACCGGCTGTTGCGTCGGGTAAGAGACTTCGCCGAGGTCCATGGCCATGAAATTGTTGATCGCAGCGTCGCTGACGCTGCCCTCAAACTCCTTGATGTGGACGAATTCGGCCTCGATGACATGGATCGTAATATTATGCTCACCGTGATCGATAAATTCAGCGGTGGCCCCATCGGACTTGAAACCCTCGCCACTTCTGTCTGCGAAGAGAAAACTACCCTCGAGGACGTCTACGAACCGTATCTTATCCAATCGGGCTTTCTGAGCCGAACCCAGCGCGGCCGGGTGGCCACCATCAAGGCTTATGAACACTTCGGCCGCAAACCGCCCAAGCCGGATTCGATTCAGCCCTCACTGTTTGACTCTGAAGAGTGAGCGGTGGAGTGGCCTTCAGCTTGATTTTGTTCTCTCCCTTTCCGGCGCGCTGCTGATTGGGTCCTGACATGCCCCTGGGGCCTTTATAAGCGGTACATTACTTTCTCCTCCGACCTTATACCACTTTAAACCACCCCACAAATAATGATTAAGTGATGTTTTTTTTGATTTTTTAATAATTATATAAATATCATATATTTATAAGTAGTTGTCAGGCCTTCTATAACCTCCTTGGATTTGTCCATACGCTCATTTTCCACACTCTGTGGTACCGCTGATACTAATGTCTACCACATGTTGTATTTTGGTAAATATGGTAATTTAAAGGTTATTATCTTGAATTTACGCATCTTTTTCCTTGACTTGAACTATTTATTCGGGATAAAAAGACTGGTAGTGGTGTATAGTGGATATAAAGCGGTAATAAATGGAGCAGGGTGGTGTTTCCGTGGTCAAGTCAGACATCATAGCCAGCAGGTTTCGATCCAGGTCTGAGCATACTCTCGATCCCAAGGGACGATTGAATGTCCCTTCCAGATTCAGGGAAGTGCTCACCCATTATGGCTCGAACATCCTCATGGTTGCGCCATGGGGGAAACACCTGCGGGCCTGGCCTGCTTCAGAGTGGCAGATCGTCGAAGACAAACTGCTTACCCAGGGTCGCGAAGAGAAAAATCTCTCAAGTTTTATCAGGTACGTGGTGTCCGGAATCACCGAATGTTCCATTGACAAGCAGGGAAGACTGTTGATTCCGGTCAGTCTCAGATCCGAGGTAAACATCGACAAGGAAGTGGTGCTCAACGGTATGCTTGAGTTTATCGAGATCTGGGACAAGGAAGTCTGGCTGGCTGAGTACTGCAAAACCCGTGAGAACCTCGAGCAGTACAGCGACAGCCTGGCCAAACTCGGCATTCTTTAATGACCAATTCTTCTCTGAGGGAAGTGCATCGGCCCGTCCTTCTCGAAGAAACGGTTGGCATGCTGAAGGTAATACCGGGCGGTGTCTACATGGATGGCACCTTCGGTCTCGGCGGGCATACGAAGGAAATATTAAAAAGATCAGCGCCCGACGGGAGGGTAGTAGCCTTCGACTGGGACGAGGAAGCCATCAGACTGGGGCTTGAGAATATCGGCATCAGCCGCGATCGGCTTCAAGTGGTCCGGCGCAATTTCAGAGAAATTGATGTCGGTCTGAAGGAAGTGGGAATTGCGGTTGTTGACGGTATCCTGATCGATATCGGTCTCTCATCCCTGCAGCTCGAGGCTGAGGGACGCGGCTTCAGCTTCAGCCGGGACGAACCGCTTGATATGAGAATGGATCGGCGCCGGCCGATCACCGCAGCCCAGGTCGTGGCCGATTCAACGGAGGAGGAACTGGCCGACATCTTCTACTACTACGGCGATGAAAAGCAGGCCAGAAGAATTGCCGCAGCCATCGTCAAGGAGAGAAAGCAGAGAACAATTGAGATGACAGGACAGTTGGCCCAGATTGTCGGAACGGCAGTTCCAAAAAGATTTCATCCGAACAGGATCCATGTGGCCACCAAGGTGTTTCAGGCGCTTCGAATCGCCGTCAATGAGGAGCTGGCCAATCTTGGAGAAATTCTGGAGAAGGCGCCGAATCATTTAAAGCTGTCCGGCAGAATCTGCATCATCTCATTTCATTCATTGGAAGATCGAATTGTCAAACGAAAGCTGGCCGGAAACCCGCGTTTGAGCGTACTCACCAAGAAGCCGATCACACCCGATGACAGTGAAATAATGAGCAATCCGCGAGCCAGAAGCAGTCGCCTTCGAGTGGCCGAAAGAGCAGCGTAACAGGGGGACCAGATGAACTACCAGAACTCCATAAGGATCTTGTCGCACGGACCGCTCGATACCAAGATCAGGCAACAGCTCCGCAGGAAAAAAACACTAGGTTTCCCGGGCGGCACAGCCCTCTGGCTGGCTGCCTCAAAATTTGCCCTGGTCCTGGTCTTCATTGCGTTCTGTATAAATCTCTGGCTCAATTTTGCGATCACCCGCGGAGAACAGCAGATACAGTCAATAGAAGCGGCTCGACATCAGCTCAATGAAGACCAGATTGTGTTACTGGCCCAGCGGGCCAACCTGATGTCGGAAAAACAGGTACTCAAACGAGCAGGGGAAGAACTGGCACTGTTCGTCCCCGGGGAAAAGCAGGTATTCAAGCTCAGGTAATGTGGAGAAATGGGCAAGCGGTCCCGTCTGCGTACTCAAAACGTCGGACGACGACGGCTGATTGTTCTGATTGTTCTGTTTGGGGCAGTGGCAGCAGCGTGGGCCTGGCTTGAAAGTGAACGAACACTACTTCTCTGGGAGCAGGTCGGTGGGGCGTTTGATTTAGGTAAGAATCAGTCGGTAACCGATCAAGAGGTAATCAGGGGTACAATATACGACAGAAACTATAAAGAATTCGCCATTTCCTACGAGCGGGTGTCCGTGTATGCCAATATTCGAGAAATCGAGGACGTCAATCAGGTGATCGGCCCCCTGTCGGCCATACTTGAAACCTCCGAGGGCGATCTTTACGATCGTATGGGTAAAGGACGTCTTAGGGTTTGGTTAGCAAAGGACATCAGCCAGGACCAGGAAGACGAGATCAAAAAACTCGGTTTCCAGGGTATTCATCTGCACAGGGAGTATATCCGTTATTATCCGCAGGGTGAGTCGGCGGCCCATCTGATTGGTTTTGTCGAGCGCGATACCGGACTTTTCGGTATTGAACAGTACCTCAACAAGCTGGAAGCCAGAATTCGGCTTAACAAGGATGACACCCAGGATCTTCCGAAAATGGGAGATACCCGGCCAGGTGTTGATGGCCGTCATCTGATTCTTACTCTTGATGGCAAAATTCAGCGCATTCTCGATGATTACCTGAAGCGTCTATCGGCTGCGAATCCTGGCAACAGCTTTGGCGCCCTGGTGATGGAGGCGTCCACCGGGGGGCTGATCGGTTATACCCAGATTCCTTCGTTCGATCCGAACAAGTTTCACCGCTATTCGGAAACAAATTACCTCGATCTTTTTAACGAGAGGATTGCCGTTCCTGAGGTGTTCAAACTGTTTCTCAGGGAACTTTCACTCCTGGAAAGCCAGGGTAGCAGGGCTGCGGAGCGATTACCCTGGAGTGTCGGTGCGGAAAAGCGGAAACTCGGTGTCCAGCTGCAATTGTGGAACAGGCTTGGGGCCGATGGCGGCCTGCAGGTCGATTTCATCACCAGCTCGCCCCCGAAGACTGATGCGGTGGTGTTCAAAAGGGGCGAAACAAAGCAGATCGATTTCGAAACGGTACCGGAAATGCAAACCCCGCTGGAGTTGCTCACGGCCTTAACCAGGGCGCTCAACGGCGGTTATGAAATCACCCCTCACGGCGCCAAGAGATACGTGCTGCGCAGGAATCAGCAGGAATTTCTGCTCGAAAACTTGGAGAAAGAGCCAGATGCGGACCTGCTTGGTGACGGGATCAGCGCTGAAGCAAAAAGGCTGGCCAGATTGATGGGCGAGCGTGGCCCTTTGAGTTCGTTAATCCTGCAGGGAGAAAGCAGATCGGTAATTGAGTCTCCTGTGAAACGCCTCTTTCATCACTATCTGGGGTTGATACTTATTCCTCGAGTTAATCCGGACCTGGTGTTGCTGGTCACCTCCACCGGACCGGGATACCAGGTTGCCCAGAGACGGGAGTTGTCACCAGCAGGGGAGGCCAAGAAAATCATCGGGCCCATAGCTGCATTACAGCAGGTCATGAAAAACCTAGCCGACATGATGAGCCCCAAAGAGCAGGACGAGATGAACTTTCGCCTGCTTCAGGAGCAGCAGCGGATTGAAGACAGTCCCGAAGTTGAGGCCATGGAGATGGTTATGCCGTCGTTTAAGGGGATGAGCCTCAGGAGATCTTTACGACTGCTCCAGGGCAGCAATGTAGAGATAGAACTACAGGGTACCGGTCGGGTGGTTTCCCAACACCCGCCAGCCGGCACTAAAATACAGCCGGGAACCAGAGTTACCCTTATCCTGGAGCGCGATCAAGTTGATCCCGCCTACAGGCGGCCTCAGTTTGCCGAACCGGAGTAGAAGCATTGAATGCAATGATCTACACAGAACAAGGAACCGAACATAGCCAGTCGATCCCGTTGGCTGAGCTCATTGCCAGCCTTCCCAACCTGGTATCGGCTCCCGTGCTTGTTGATTCGGTCATGATAGGCGAACTCTGCGATGACAGCAGGGTTGTCGGCCCTGCTTCGCTGTTTGTGGCAGTCAGGGGCGACCACCACGATGGCCATGATTCTCTTGACGAAGCCATCGCCGGGGGCGCCGTGGCGGTTGTGGTGGATCACGGGTGCATTGATAAGCAAAAGAAATCTGAGCTGGAGGCTGTAGTCCTCGAGGTGGAGGATAGCCGGGCCGCGCTTGGGCTGCTCGCCGAGGCTTTTTATCGCTACCCGGCCACGGAAATGACTATGGTCGGTATCACCGGCACCAACGGTAAAACCACCGTCTCCTACCTCATCGAACAAACCCTGCGGGAAATAGGGGTGCAGACCGGCGTTATTGGTACGGTCGAATATCGCTATATCCTGAGAGACGGTACCTGCGTCAGCCAGCCAGCCCCATTGACCACACCCGACCCGGTAAAGCTTCAGCATCTGCTCAGAGAAATGGCAGACAGCGGTGTAAGCCACGTGATCATGGAAGCTTCTTCACACGCCTTGCAGCAGTATCGACTCGGCTCTCTGAAGTTCGATCTGGGGATCTTCACCAATCTGAGCCAGGATCACCTTGATTATCATCTGACCATGGATGACTATTTCATGGCCAAGATTCGTCTGTTTACCCATCATATGAAAGCAGATGGAACTGCTGTGATAGTAGCGCAGCAGAGCAATCTAGCGGGCGAAGAACCGTCGGCGCGGGTGACTGAGCTCTGTCGAATGCTGCCCATCACGTCCATAGTCTGCGGCGCCACTGAATCAAGCGATGTCAAGCTCACCGGACACGATTCCACGCTTGCGGGGGTGCGCTGTGAGCTTGTTGACGAGAAAGGGCATTCATACCGCATTGAGTCGATCCTGATCGGCAGGTTCAATATTGACAATCTGATGACCGCTTTCTCGGTCCTGGCAGCCCTGGGCTATGATAAGGCACGATGTGCTGAGTTGCTCGGTCGGGCAGCCGGGGCCCCAGGCCGAATCGAGCCGGTCAGGCTGGCCGGCAAACCTGACGGTCAGCCCACCGTGGTTGTCGACTACGCCCATACCCCCGATGCCCTCGAAAAAGTGCTTGGCGCTCTGAAGTCTCTCGAGCATGAGCGGTTGATCTGCGTATTCGGTTGCGGCGGCGATCGTGATGAATTGAAGCGGCCTCTGATGGGTGAAATCGCCGCCCGGTTGGCCGATATAACCATCGTGACCGACGACAACCCGCGTCGGGAAGACCCCGCCTCCATTCGCAGGTCAGTGATCGAAGGCGTGGTTCGTGCCGGCCTGAAGCGGCGTTCGGCAGACTGGCTCGATCATTATCAACCCGGCGAAAGCGGGTACATTGAGATAGACGGCCGAGGTACTGCCATCCACACGGCAGTGACCAGGGGAAGAAAGGGCGAGATCGTTCTGATTGCCGGCAAAGGGCACGAAAATTACCAGATCGTCGGCAGCGAAACCCGATTTTTCGACGACATGCTTTGCGCTCAGCAGAGCAGCCTCGCCTGGGATCTGCAGAGTCTGATCACTGCCACGGGAGGAACGCTGGTTCGCGAATCGGGCCAAAGCCGATTTGGCGAAATTTCCACTGATACTAGAACAATTTCAGAGAACGACATATTCGTTGCCCTTCAGGGCGACCAGTTCGACGGCCACGATTTTCTGGAAAACGCAATTGGTGGCGGGGCCCGTTGCCTGGTTGTCTCTGCCGTTGACCGGCTTCCGGAAGCAGATGTCGTCTGCATCCAGGTCATGGACACGCTCGCCGCTCTTGGCGATCTCGCACGCTATCGGCTCGATCGGGTCCGGCCGCTGAGTCAGCCGGTGGTGGTGGGTTTAACCGGGAGCTGCGGTAAGACCACGGTCAAGGATATGGCGGCAGCAATCTTCTCTGTCCACTGGCCCGACCGAGCAGATCAGCCGACCGGGCGGGTTCTCAAGACGGTGGGGAACTTCAACAACCTGATTGGTCTGCCGCTCTCGCTGCTGCCGGTTTCTGTCCAGCACCGCATACTGGTACTGGAAATGGGCATGAACAGGCCCGGGGAAATCGCCCGGCTGGCGCAGATTGGCGATCCTGACATCTGTTGCATCACCAACGTCCAGCCGGCTCATCTCGAAGGACTTGGCACCATCGAAGGAGTCGCGGCGGCCAAGGGCGAACTCTTTGAGCGGAGTAGAACCAATAGCGTCCACGTGGTGAATCTGGACGATGAACATATCGTCGGGCTCAGCAAGCGCTACAGCAACAAAGTGATTGGCTTTGCCGTCACCAGCAAGGGAGCGGGCAGGGAAACCGTGGTGTGGGCTGAAAATGTGGCTACCGATGATGACGGTCATCTGAATTTCACCCTGCATGTCGGGAAGCACAATACAGAGCTTTATCTGCACACTCTCGGGCTGCACAACGTTTCCAACTGCTGCGCAGCCGCGGCCATTGCCCATGCTGCCGGCATCGACTTCGAGACCATCGTCGCCGGACTGGAGCAGTTTCGTGCTTCATCCAGGCGCATGGAGCGGCTCACCTCACCCAAGGGGCTGAAAATTCTCAATGACAGCTACAACGCCAACCCGGCCTCGATGGCTTCGGGACTCAGAACTCTTGGCAAGCTTCCAGCCCGGACCAGAATGGCAGTGCTGGGGGACATGCTCGAACTAGGCAAAGCGGCCAGGGATCTGCACCGATCCGTAGGCAACGTGGCGGCCCAATCGGATCTGTCCTATCTGGCCCTGGTGGGTGAATTTGGCCAGCAGATCAAGCAGGGCGCCCAGACGTCTGGCATGGATCCGGACCGGATCAGGGTATTTACCGATAAGAACAACATTATTGACTGGATTGAAGAGTTATTCGGAGGTTCGCACCTGCAGCCTGGAGACTGGCTGCTGGTAAAAGCCTCCAGGGGATTGGCACTCGACACGGTTGTCGATCAGATAATGGAACGATGTTGACAGGTTAAGGCTGAACGATGCTCTACCACCTACTCTATCCACTGCATACCTTCTTCATCGGCTTCAACGTGTTCCGTTATATTACCTTCCGCTCCATTGCCGCGGCAGTGACCGCCTTTCTGATCGTGATCATCTTCGGTAACTGGTTCATTGGCACCATGAAGCGCATGCAGATAGGCCAGGTGGTCCGCGATGACGGACCCGAAACCCATATCTACAAACAGGGTGTGCCGACCATGGGCGGGCTGCTCATCCTGGCTGCCGTGATCGGCTCGTCTTTTCTCTGGGCCAGACTTGATAACGGCTATGTCTGGCTGACCATGCTGGTCACCGCCTATTTTGGTTTCATCGGTGCGGTCGACGATTACAAAAAAATCAGTCAAAAGAAGAGCGCCGGTCTCAGCGCCAGGGGCAAGCTGCTGCTGCAGTTTCTCGGGGCTGCCACGGTTGGCCTGTTCATTTACAATTCTCCGGGTTTCGACGGTCATCTGGCCGTGCCCTTCCTGAAGAACATCAATCCCGATCTGGGCTGGTTTTACGTCGCCTTTGCCATCATTATCATCATCGGTGCCTCCAATGCCGTCAACCTCACCGACGGCCTCGACGGGCTTGCCACCGGTCCAACCGTCGTCTCAGCTGCCGTCTACCTGGTCTTTTCTTATATCGCCGGAAACGTGATCATTTCAGACTATCTACAGGTGTCCTATGTGGCCGGCAGCGGCGAACTGTCCGTTTTCTGCGGTGCCATGGTCGGCGGCTGTCTCGGGTTTCTCTGGTTCAACGCCTATCCCGCCCAGGTCTTCATGGGAGACGTGGGGTCGCTTTCTCTGGGCGGCGCGCTGGGAACCATCGCAGTGATCATCAAGCAGGAGATTCTGCTGGCTATCGTCGGGGGTATCTTCGTTATGGAGGCGCTGTCGGTCATCATGCAGGTCGGTTATTTCAAGATGACCAAGGGAAAGAGAATATTTCTGATGGCACCGTTCCATCACCATTTCGAGAAGAAAGGCTGGCATGAGACCAAGGTCGTGGTCCGTTTCTGGATCGTTTCGATAATTCTAGGTTTACTTGCCATAGCCACATTGAAGTTGCGCTGATGAGTGTAGAAACGACCAATATATATGAAAAACCGCATCGATGCCGGGCAGGCAAGGCTGACAATCACTGGCTGTCTTGGCCAATCGGTAAAGACGTAACATTTTATTTAGCCGGATCCCCGTGATCGAGGAGGTAGCATGACTTATTTTTTTCTGGTCTGGATATCGGCAAGCATTGGTTTTGTTCTGGGTGCGGCCTGGACAGGCCTGTGCAAGAAAAACCGCGAGGTTGACCAGCAAATTGCCGGAAAGGTAAAGGATTTTTATCCCAATGTTCAAAAAGGAGGCATGTGATAGGCCCAGATGAATCCAAGGTTGCGGTTCATTTACGGATCGTTCCAGTCATTGACGGTCTCCAGGCCTTAACAGCCTGGCTTAACTGATGGTACCAAAAGCGACAATAGGAGACACGATGGCGGTGGTTGGCTTCGGCCGTGCCAGCCAGGCCATGGTGCGCTTCCTGCACGAAACAGGCATCAGGGTACTGGTCTCCGACATCAGGAACTACTCCGATCTGAGCCCTCAGGAACGCGAGCTGCTTGATCAGTGTGCAGCCGAGTTCGAGGGGGGAGGCCACTCCACGGGATTCCTCTCCCGGGCTGAGATCGTGGTGGCCAGCCCGGGGGTCGACCATCGCCACTCGGTGCTGGAGAAAGTCCGCCAGTCAGGCGCCACGGTGCTTGGCGAACTGGCCGTCGCTGCCGACAAATTCGACGCGCCGGTAATCGGGGTCACCGGTACCAACGGCAAGACCACGGTTACCGAACTGATCGGTGCCCTGTTCAGAGCGGCTGGCAAAAAGGTGTTTGTGGGCGGCAATATCGGTACGCCACTGGGTGATTACCTGCTCTCTGACGATGAGTACGAGGCGGTCATCCTCGAGCTCTCCAGTTTTCAGCTGGAGCTGTGCGGGGATTTTGTACCCCAGGTTGGCGTACTGCTCAATATCACCCCGGATCACCTCGATCGACACCACACCCTGGAGGGATACGCGGCAGCGAAAATGCGGCTGTTTCAAGGTGGATCAGAACAAACCTATCCGGTGATCAACGGCGATGACCCCCTGTGCCGAAAATTCGCTGAGCCCATGGACCAGGTAAACTGGGCCAGGTTCGGTCACGACGATGATTTTGAAGCAGTGATAAGGTCCACCAGGGTCGAGCTGTCCGGTTCGAATTTCGAGCTGGCCGGCTCGCAGCTGGCCAATCTTTCGGGGCTGCTCAACAGCAGTGCGGCACTGCTGGTCGCCGACAGATTCGGACTCGATGAAGCGGCAGTGCAGCAGGCGCTGATCGGGTTTGAACCCGGAGACCACCGTTTACAGCAAGTTGCCCACTATAACGGTATCACCTATATCAACGACTCAAAGGCGACCAACACCGGGGCAGTGATCAACGCACTTCACCAGGTCGGCGGCGAACGGAGCATCGTTCTGATTGCCGGCGGACGCGACAAGGGAGACGATTTCCGATTGCTCAGAAAGAGCGTCGCTGCCCACGTGAAACGATTAGTTCTGATCGGCGAGGCTTCCGAGGCTCTTGGCGATGCCCTTGGCGACCTGGTCGATACCGATTACCCGGCCACCCTCGAAGAGGCTGTTTTAAGGGCTTCGGCAGCTGGCAAACCAGGGGATACGGTACTCTTCTCGCCGGCCTGCGCCAGTTTCGACATGTTCAGTGATTACCAGCAGCGGGGGGCCTTCTTTATTGAAGCGGTGCACCGGCTGCACAAGAGAAACCATGCGGAGATGCACCAATGAGTGGCAACACCAGAGAGAGAACCGCGTTACGGTTGCTGCTCACCGGCGGAGGCACCGGCGGCCATCTGTTCCCGGCCGTGGCCACTGCCGAACAGGTGCGTGAGGTGCTTCCGGAGAGCTCGGTGCTGTTTCTTGGCACCAGACGCAGACTGGATCGTGATTTCCTGGCCCGCTCGGGATTCTCGGTGAAGACCATACACTCCTATGGATTCAAAGGTAAAAATCTCTGGGAACTGACCAAAGCTCTGCTGGTACTGCCTTTTGCTCTGCTGGAGTCATGTTACCACATAGTGAGGTTCAATCCCGATGTGGTCATGGGCGTCGGCGGCTACGTGACCGGACCGGTAGTGGCGGCCGCCTGGATGCTGCGCCGGCCTACCCTGATCCATGAACAGAACTCGGTACCTGGACTAGCCAACCGCAAGCTTGGTCGCCTAGTCGATCGTATCTGCCTGTCGCTGCCCCAGAGTGAAAAATATTTTCCGGCCGGTAAAACGGTGCTTACCGGCAACCCGGTGCGCCGCAAGATAATCGAAGCGGGCCGCAAAAGAAGTGGTGGCGGGGGCCGGCGGACATTACTTATCCTGGGCGGCAGTCAGGGTGCCCATGCCGTCAACGAGATGGTGGTGGAGGCGCTGCGGGGCGGTATCGAGGCCTTCTCATTGATCAGGGTCATTCATCAGACCGGCCGCGATGACGAGCAGATGGTCAAAGAGGCCTATGAAAAGTTGGGTATAGATCACCAGGTCGCACCGTTTTTTACCGATATGGCAGAGCTTTATGGGCAGGCAGATCTGATTGTTTCCCGGGCGGGGGCCACGACCCTGGCGGAAATCGGTGTTGTCGGCAGACCGGCGGTCCTGATTCCCTATCCATACGCGGCCGACAACCACCAGGAAAAAAACGGGGCCTGGTATGTGGAAGGCGGGGCGGCGTTGATGTTTGTCCAGAGCGATCTGACCCCTCAGCGGCTGGCTGAGGAAATTCTTCGAATCATCAACGACCAGAACCGGCTCGATGCCATGTCTGAGGCGATGAAGAAGCTGGGTATCGGCAATGCGGCTGAGCGAATTGTCGATCTCTGCCAGGAGCTGGCGAGGAAGTAGCCCATGTACGGAAAGACCAAACATATACATTTCGTCGGCATCGGCGGCATCGGTATGAGCGGTATCGCCGAGCTGCTCGCCAATCTGGGCTACCAGGTGTCAGGCTCCGACCTGCGCCGGTCGATAATTACCGACCGGCTGAGTGCTCTTGGCTGCAAGGTGTTGGAGGGGCACGACAGCAAATGGATCGAAGGCGCTGAGGTAATTGTCGCCTCGTCGGCCATAACCGAGGACAATCCAGAGATCCTCGCCGCCCGGGAAAATGGAATTCCCGTGGTCATGAGGGCTGAGATGCTGGCTGAGTTGATGCGGCTGCAGAAGTACGGAATTGCCATTGCCGGCAGTCACGGAAAGACCTCCACCACTTCAATGGTAAGCTGGATTATGGCTGAGGCCGGACTCGACCCGACCATGGTGGTCGGCGGCAAGGTCGATTGCATGGGCGGCAATGCCAAGCTGGGGGAAGGAGAATTTCTGGTGGCCGAGGCGGATGAGAGCGACGGTTCGTTTCTGAAGCTATCACCTGTGCTCGAGGTGGTCACCAACATAGATTTCGAGCATCCCGATTTTTACAAGGACATCGACCAGGTCAAGGAGGCCTTTGTCGAGTTTATTGACAAGGTACCGTTTTACGGGGCTGCCATAATCTGTCTCGACGATAAGCATATTGCCGAGGTACTGCCCCGGATAAGCAAGCGGGTGATCACTTACGGGCTTACCCGGCAGTCTGAGGTCTATGCCGAAAATCTTGAGTTCAAGAGTGGCCACAGCCGCTTCGACACCTACCGCAGCGGCATACTGCTGGGAACGGTGGAACTGAGTCAGCCCGGACTGCATAATGTTTACAATTCACTGGCGGCTATCTGTGTCGGGCTAGAACTGGAGATCGATTTTTCCGTCATTACAAAAGCGCTGGGCTCTTTTGCAGGTGTCCAGCGTCGTCTGGAACTCAAAGGGGAGGTGCAAGGCATCATGGTGGTTGACGATTATGGCCATCACCCGACTGAAATACGGGCGACCCTGAGTGCGGTCAAGCAGGCCTGGCCGGATAAACGGCTGGTGGTCCTTTTCCAGCCGCACCGCTACAGTCGCACCAAAGGGTTGTTCAGCGAATTTCAGACCTGCTTTCACCAGGCCGACTGTCTGGTGCTGACTGATATCTACGCGGCCAGTGAGGAACCGATCGAAGGCATCGACAGCCTGCGGCTGCTCGACAAGATCAAACAGCACGGCCAGCGCAATACCGCCCTTATCGCCGAGGTTGACAACCTGGCGGCCGCGGTCAGGGATCAATTGCAACCCGGCGACCTGGTATTGACCCTGGGAGCCGGTAATATCCACCGGGCGGGTGAGGAACTGCTGACCCTGCTCGAAGAGGATAGACACTAATGGCTTTGAGCTCCTCCCAAAAAGCAGTGCTGACTGGAGCGGTCAGAGGGAAGATTCGATGGGATGCTCCGTTGTCGGAATGGACCACCTATCGGATTGGGGGACCCGCTGATGCTCTGGTCACACTGCTTGATGTGGAGGACCTGCAGGAATTGTTGAGACTGTGCGTCAGCCAGCAGATGCGCTGGAAATTACTGGGGTGGGGATCAAATATTCTGGCCGCCGATGAAGGCTATCGAGGGATTGTTATTGTCCTGGGAGACGGCTTCAAGTACATTGGCCGCGACCGTCAAGATGATGAGGAATCGACCCTGGTAAAAAACGGGGCCGGGGTCAGTCTTGCCAAACTCTCCTCATGGTGCGGCGATATCGGCCTTTCCGGCTTTGAGTTCGCTTCGGGCATTCCAGGAACTGTGGGAGGCGGCGTGGTCATGAATGCCGGCGCATGGGGCAGATCGATGGCTGATGTGGTAACCGGGATCGAACTGGTTGACCATGAAAAAATAGAAATTATTAATGAGGAACACCTCGGATTCAGCTATCGCACCTGCCGGGCCCTGGTCGGCAGAAAACACTCGGTGGTGACCGGTGTAACCATGTGTTTTAAGAAAGCCGACCCAGAGCAGATTCGGGAAACGATCAGGACCCTCAAAGAAAAACGACAGCAGCGCCAGCCCTACGGAAAGCCAACGTGCGGATCAGTTTTTAAAAATCCAGAAGGGATCAGTGCCGGCAGGCTGATCGACGAAGCCGGCTTGAAAGGATTACGCATCGGGGATGCGGAGGTCTCAACCAAGCACGCCAACTTTATCGAGAACTGCGGTAAGGCGACAGCCCGCGACGTGCAGGCGCTGATGGATGAAATAAGAAACAAAGTGTTGCAGACCAGTGGTGTCGACCTGATACCTGAGGTACAATTTCTGAGCTAGTTTAAGTAGATATGAAGAAGTGGCTGCAGAAAAAATTCGGCACTAAAAAACAAAGCCGGTACACGGTCAATGGCGGTGGTGTGGAGACCAGCCGGGCATCTTACAGCTTCAACGGGCAGGACAAGAAACAGCGGCGTACCCTGCTGAAAAAACTCAACCTCTACTGGAGCAGTAAAAAGGACAGAGGAGCGACTTCCTATCAGAGTGCTCCAGAGCCGAAAGGTCTCCGTAAAGCTTTGCTCGCTCTCTCTCTGGTGTGTGTAGCTGGGATCTTTTTCAAGAGTGGCGGATTCAGTCTTTTCGGCCTGCTGCTCGAAGATATTGATTATTTCAGGATTACCGAAATCAAAGTGGAAGGGTGCAGAAACTCCAGCCCTGATGAGATTCGTGCGGCGTCGGGGGTCATGGTCAGTGCCAGCCTGTTCTCCGTGGACCAGCAGAGGATAACTGAAAACGTCAGAAAAGAAAGCCTCTGGGTTGATCAGATCAGTGTTGCCCGTCACTGGCCCGATACCCTGATTCTCCGGGTTCACGAATTCAAACCCCATGCACTTATCGCTCTTGGACAAGAGGATCGTGCTGAACTTTATTATCTCGACAAGAATGGCTACGCCTTCATCAAGACGACCTTCGGTATGGATCTCGATTTCCCGGTAATCACCGGGTTCGAAGATGCCGGAGATCAGGAGTCTGCCCCAGCCGGTTTAGAAGGCCCCCTGGACCTGCTGCGTTTGGCCGGAACCAACAACCCTAATCTGCCGGTGCAGTCAATCTCGGAGCTGCACATGGATGAGCAAGAGGGACTGGTTCTCTACCTTGTCGAACACCCGTTTCCAATTTTCTTCGGTGACGGTGATATAAGAAAAAAATACGTGCGGCTCAGAAAGGTGCTGGAAATGCTCTACAAGCCGCGTCGTACAGGTATGGATATAGGCCGGGTCGCCTATATCAAGATGGACTACTTAAAGGATAAGGTGATTGTCGGATACGACGAGTCGGGATGAGTCAGCGCATGAAAAAGGACAAGGATCAGGAATTGGAAATGGAAGTCGAGCCCGCCGGCGAAAAGAAACGCGATGTGCGGGGTAATCTGGTGGTCGGGCTCGATATTGGCACCACAAAGATCTGCTGTGTGGTCGGAGAGGTATTTCAGGACGCGGTTGATATTATCGGGGTTGGCACCACCCCGTCGCTGGGAATGCGGAAAGGAGTTGTGGTCAACATCGAAAGTACGGTCGCCTCGATCCGCAAATCGGTCAAAGTAGCCGAAGACATCGCCGGCTGCGACCTGGAATCGGTTTATGTCGGTATCGCCGGCAACCATATCAAGGGCTTCAACAGCCCCGGCATCTTGGCGATCAACAACAGGGAGATCAAGCAGGCCGATGTTCAGGAGGTGATCACCGCCGCCCAGACCGTCAAGATATCAGAGAATCAGCGGGTAATCCACGTGCTGCCCCAGGAATACATGGTCGACGATCATACCGGCATTCAGAACCCGCTCGGTATGACCGGAGTCAGGCTGGTGACCAATGTACATATCGTCACCGCCGATATAGGAGCGGTGCACAACCTCGTCACCTGCTGCAACAAGGCCGGGCTCGAAGTAGCCGATCTGGTGCTGGAGTCGATTGCCTCGGCCAAGGCGGTGCTCACCCAGGACGAAATGGATCTTGGGGTAGTGCTGGTCGATATCGGCGGAGGCACCACCGATATCGCGGTCTTCTACGAGGGTACCATCAGACACACCTGTGAGCTCGGTTTGGGGGGACACAACCTGACAAACGATCTATCCGTGGGGTTGAGGACGCCGCTGGCCGAAGCGGAGAGGCTCAAGGAGGATTTTGGCAGTGCCCTGTCTTCGGTGATCAAAACCAATCACGTGGTCGATGTCCCCTCGGTGGGCGACAGAGAACCGCGCCGGGTAACCCAGAAAGTTCTGGTCGACATCATCGAGGCGAGGATGGTGGAGATTTTAGAGATGGTCAACCGGGAGCTGCTCGCCGCCGGACAGAAGAACAGAATAAACGCCGGCATCGTTTTGACCGGAGGTACCTCTCTGCTGGTCAATCTGGTCGATCTTGCCGAGCAGATTTTTGACTTGCCGGTAAGGGTTGGATATCCCAACGGAATTGGCGGCAGGGTGGATGATGTGTACACCCCACGCTGCACCACTGGAGTCGGCCTGGTGCTCTATGGTAGAGACCATCAGATGAATGGTATGGAGCAGGACACCGGTATGGTGCATAAAATGAAAGGGTTGTTCAAAAAAATAATGTAGACGAGGTTTTTTTGTTTAAGCGGGCACGACGAAATGCTATAGTTCCTATGCCAAGGAATCAGCTTTTTTCCTGCCCTAACTGTCCAGAATCATACGATATTGGGAGATCAGCATGCCGTTCAGAATGGCTGAGACAGAGAGCGTTGCGGTAGTGAAAGTCATCGGCCTGGGTGGGGGTGGTGGAAACGCCATTAACACCATGGTGGATAACAAGCTCCAGGGAGTGGATTTCATTGTCGCCAACACCGACAAACAGGCCCTGGATCAATCCAAAGCCGATATCTGCATCCAGTTGGGGCCTTCCATTACCAAGGGGCTCGGTGCGGGCGCTGATCCGGAGACCGGGGCGCAGTCCGCCCACGAGTCGATGGAAGAGGTCAAGGAATGTCTGCTGGGCAGCGACATGGTCTTCATCACCGCCGGACTGGGCGGTGGCACCGGCACCGGAGCTGCTCCGGTGGTCGCCAAGATCAGCAAGGAGCTTGGCGCCCTGACCGTAGCCGTGGTGACCAAGCCCTTTAATTTTGAAGGGAGGCAGCGGCAGCGTAACGCCGAAGCCGGCTGGCAGGAATTGCACAAGTACGCCGATACGATCATTACTGTGCCCAACGACCGGCTGCTGAGTCTCATGCAGAAGACCTCCAAACTCGCCGACATGCTCTCCCTCGCCGATACGGTGCTGCTTCAGGCAGTCAAGGGAATTACCGATCTCATCAACGTGCCTGGCCTGATCAATGCGGATTTTGCCGATCTGCGCACGGTCATGAAGGAGGTGGGTCCGGCTATCATGGGCTCCGCTTCTGCAGTCGGCGAAAACCGGGCCGTGGAGGCCGCCAAGCGGGCCATCGACAACCAGTTGCTTGAAGATGTCGGCATCGACGGTGCCCGGGGTCTGCTGATCAATATTTCAGCCACCGAAGAAACCTTCACCATGGCTGAATTCATGGAGGCTTCGGCCATGATCCAGCAGAAAGTGGACGAGGATGCCAAGGTGGTCATTGGCGCCCTTTATGACGATAGCCTCGGTGAAGAACTGCAGGTGACCGTGATCGCTACTGGCGTCGGTGATGTCAGCACCCGAGAACGAACCATCGCTCAGGTCGGTGATCTGCCGCACAAACAGAACTACGATGCGCCGGTGAAGCATCCCAAGCCGGTCGAACCGGTGCTGCCACAGCATCCGCTCAAGCCCGAAGGCGAGCGCCAGCAGCCCTTCAAGCCGGCCGTGGCCAACCGGGTTCCGAAAGCAACCGTGCTGCCGGGATCCAACTTTGACGCCTTTGATAATTTCGGGCCGACCCGGGGCAATCGCTCACTCGAGAAAGAAGAACATAAGCCAGCGGAGCGGCTCAATGAAGATTATCTGGAGACGCCGACCTATCTCCGCAAGAAGGCCAATTGAACGCGGGCCGGTGTGTTGAGGGCTCTTGGATCGCAAAAGACAGGCGACATCGCGCACCGCACAATCCAGGACACCATCCAGAACTGATCTGCTTGACCGGGAGCGGGGCACCTACCTGAAAAAATGGAAGGGGCTGCTGCCGGTCGCTTTGTATTATCCCAATCATTACCGGGTTGGCATGTCCAACCTGGGTTTTCAACTCGTCTACCGTCTGCTCAATGAGTATGATGGGCTTGTCTGTGAAAGATTGTTCCTTCCAGAGCCAGGCCTGCCGCTGGTAACAGTGGAGTCGGGGAGGAGGCCGACCGACTTTTCGGTTATCTTCATCTCCATCAGCTTCGAACACGATTACCCGAACCTGGCCCAATTCTTCCTGGCCTCGGGACTCGAGCCCATGGCTGCCAGAAGGGATGAGCCCATAGCACCCGGGAATCCGCTAGTGGTCTGCGGCGGTGTGACCGCGTTCATGAACCCGGAACCGCTGGCCCCTTTCATCGATCTGTTTGCAGTCGGTGAAGCTGAGCCGCTGCTGCCGCGACTGATCGAGAAGCTTTCGTCCCCCACTATAGGTGATCGACGACGGCTGCTTCAGCAGATGAATGGTGAGCACCGGGGTTTCTATGCCCCGAGTCTCTACCGGTCCCGCTATGATGGACAGGGCCGATTCGAAAGACTCGAGCCCGAATCTGGCCTGCCGGAACGTGTGCAGAGGGCGGGGCTGGAGGGCACCCATCACTCGGCCCATTCGGAGCTCTTGACTCCGGAAACCGAATTTTCCGATCTTTACCTGACGGAACTTGGACGGGGCTGTTCCCGGGGGTGCCGTTTCTGTACCGCCGGCTTCGTCTATCGCCCGCCCCGCCTGTGGGACATCGAGGCGATTCTCAAAAGCCTTGGGGAGCGTCCCGGGATCATCGAAAGAATTGGATTACTGGGTATGGAAATGACCTCGGAGGAAAATCTCGAGCTGATTGCCGGCCAGATTGGGGCCGACGGCTGTTCGCTGTCTTTTTCCTCGCTGCGGGCAGATCGGATATCGGACAAGCTTCTCGAACTGCTCAGCAGTTCTAATCTGAAAAGCGTAGCCATCGCCCCTGACGGTGCTTCGGAACGGCTCCGTCGGGTGATCAACAAGCAGCTCACCGAAGCGGATCTGATCGGTGCCGCCGAGAAGTTGACCGAGGCAGGGCTGCACCGACTCAAGCTTTACCTGATGATCGGCTTGCCGACCGAAACCGTCGAAGACCTCGACGAATTTATCGGCCTGGTCCATCGGATCAGAGAGGTGATGCAGGGAATCGGCCGCAGCCGGGGCCGGTTGAGCGAGCTTTCGATTTCGGTGAACAGCTTCGTACCCAAGCCCTGGACACCCTTTCAATACCATCCGTTCGGTTCCTCAGATGCACTTAATGAGGAAGAATCGATATACGGGCGGGAGGCGGTAAAGCAGTTGAAGGCGAAAATAAAGTATTTGCGCACCAGCCTGGGCTCGCTCCCGAACCTCCGCATGAAATTCGACAATGTCGACCAGGCTCTGTTCCAAGCCGTATTGTCACGGGGTGACCGTCGGCTCGCGGAGGTGTTGCTGAATATGGCCGTCTCGGGTATATCGTGGAAGCAAGCTTTAAAGCGGAGCGGGCTCAGCACAGAACTGTTTGCCACCAGGCAGTACGGGGAGCATAGCCCCCTGGTTTGGTCCATTGTCGATCATGGGATCGAGGACGGGTATTTGTGGCGGGAGTACCGCAGCAGCTTTGAGGAAAAGGCCACCCCACCGTGCGATACCGAAGTGTGCAGAATCTGCGGCGTGTGTAGCGACTGAACAGCGATGATACCGACAGACAACGGACATAACAAAAGTGTTCGGCAGCGCAGAGATGTCGGACTGCAGTCGTTTACCCTGGTGAAGTATTTTTCCTTCTTCGCCCTCGGGGCAATCCTCATTTTCACCATGATCCTGTCATGGATCATCTCCAACAACGCCAAGGTGGTGATGCTCAAGCAGAGCGAAGATTATTCGTTGCTGCTGGCCGGCAATATCAACCAGCAGGTATTCAGGCGTTTCGTGCTCCCCGCGGTGGTCCGCTATGGCCGAATCGCCCTGAGAAACCCTGATCAGTTCGGCTATCTGGACAAGATCGTCAGCGAGATCGTTCAGGGGCTGGACATCGATTCAGTGACCATCTACGACTCCAAGGAGAACGTTGTTTCCTATTCGACCCTGCCCGAACTGGTGGGCAAGCGTGACCGGGGAGGCATTGAATATGAGCGGGCGCGCGAAGGAGGCACCAACTCCAGATTCATTTACAGCGGCTCCATGTGGAGTCTGCTTTCTGCCGATCCACAGATAAGCTGCCAGCTCAGGACCTTTATTCCGTTCAGGCAGGTGAGGGAGAGCGGTGAAGCGGGCGAGGCGATCATGGGGGTGATCGAGATTGCCAAGGACCTTTCCAAGGACTACACCGCTATCCTGAAGCTCCAGGCTCGAATCATGATTGTCTCGGCGGTGGTGATGCTGGTGCTCTTTCTGGTTTTGCGGGTTATCGTCCTGCGGGCCGGAAATATTCTCGAACGAAGAATGGTGGATCGGATCAGGCTCAAGGAGCAGCTCGATAAGACCGAGCAGCTGGCTCATTTGGGCACCATGGTGGCGACCGTCTCCCACGAAATCAAAAGTCCGCTGGGTATCGTTCGCTCAACGGCCGAGATTCTAAAAAAGCGAATTGTAAAAGTGGCCCCTGGCAATGAAAACCTGGCCCAGATCATCGTCGATGAAACCGGCAGACTCAATACCATTGTCACCGAATTTCTCGATTTCGCCAGACCGCAACAGCCCAAGTTGAAAGAGCGTAATCTGCAGCAGATCCTGGATCGGGCCATCGATTTTACCCGGTCCATGGCCGACAAACAGGAGGTGGAGATCGAGACCGGCTACCCGGGTGAGGCAATCGTCCGAGAGGTCGACGAGGACATGCTCTATCGAGCGTTTCTGAATATCATTCTCAACGCCATCCAGGCGATGGAAGCAGGCGGCAAGCTTCAGGTCGAGACCTGGCAGGGGGATCACGGCAAGACCACGATTTCGTTCAGGGACAATGGCCCTGGCATGAGCGAGGAAAAAGCCGCCCAGGTGTTCGAGCCATTTTTTACGGACAAGACTAAGGGCACCGGGCTCGGGCTGGCCATTACCAAAAACATTGTCGAAGAGCATGGCGGAGAAATCCGGGTCGAGAGCCGTGAGCATGAAGGGACACGCTTTGTCATCATCTTCCCATGAAGCTCCCCGCCTGACCGTGGAATCGCTGCGTTTTGACCGCGGCGGCCCGTACAGCTTTTCACTCAATCACGGAATTTGTGCCGGATTGAAGGGCGTTTCCGGCGTGGGCAAGACGCGTCTGCTCCGGGCGCTTGCCGATATAGATCCGAGCACCGGCAGCGTGGTGCTCAACGGCAGAGGTCGGGAAGACTACAAACCCCATGAATGGCGCCGTCTGGTGGCCATGATACCGGCTGAATCTCGGTGGTGGCACCCGCTGGTGGGCGATCACCTGCCGCTCGATCATGATCCGCGGCGGGCAGATGAGCTGCTGCGTTCCTGTGGTTTCGAACCCGATGTCTTGCGCTGGGATGTGACCCGGCTGTCCACCGGTGAAAAACAACGGCTGAGTCTCGTCCGGGCACTGATCAGAGATCCGCAGGTCCTGCTGCTTGACGAGGTCGGCTCCGGGCTGGACAGGGACAATACCGAGCTGCTCGAGGCCCTGGTACAGGAGTATCTCGAGGGCAACAAGGCTGCAGCGATCTGGGTCAGTCACAATCAGGACCTGCTGGAACGGGTGGCCACCCTGACCCTGACGATGCTGGCGGATGGCCTCAGATTGACGAGCGAAAAAGAATCAAGGTAACTGCCGGGGAGGTTCGTCGGGAACATGAATGTCGCCATACTTTCACCGCTTGATTTGTCGATTGCCGCGGTTCTCATCATTGTTCTCGCCGGTCTCAGTTTCAAGCTCAAGCTCGGTCTGGAAGCTCAGATACTCATAGCCTCGATCAGGATGACCATACAGCTGCTGCTGATCGGTCTGGTTCTTCAGTTTCTCTTTGCATCGGGGTCTGTCTGGCTCGTCATACTTGTGTCCCAAGTCATGCTGCTGGCCGCAGGGCGGGAAGTGCGAGCCCGTCTCAAGCGGAAGATCCGGGGCTGGTTCGGTTACCACATTGGCATGACTTCGATGTTTGTTTCGTCTTTTTCGATCGCCCTGCTCGCCCTGCTTGTCATTCTGCGCCAGGATCCTTGGTACGAACCGCGCTACGCCATCCCCTTTCTCGGCATGCTGCTGGGCAACACCATGACCGGCGTGGCTCTGGCTGCCGATCGGCTGACCAGCCTGTTCTACGAACAGCGGGAAGTAATCGAGCAGCGGTTGATGCTGGGTGAAAGCCGTTCCGAGGCGGTCAGCGACATACGACGTGACTGCATGCGCACCGGCATGATTCCTCTGATCAACTCGATGGCCGTCACGGGCCTGGTCAGCCTGCCGGGCATGATGACCGGCCAGATCCTGGGCGGCACGCCGCCGATAGAAGCGGTGAAGTATCAGATTCTGATCATGTTTCTGATCGGTGCAGGATCGGGTTTCGGCGTTGTCTGCGCCATCTACATGATCGAAAATCACCTGTTCGACGAGCGTCATCGTCTTGTGCTTGACAAATTACTCCCGGCAGGTTGAGATGTGCGGTGTGGTTGCAGCCTAGGTCAAAATAAAAGTGGAAAAATAATAAACCGGTAAGAGAGCACGATGGGAAAGAAGGTAGTGGTGGTAGGAGCGGTTGCGGCGGGACCTAAATGTGCAGTAAGGGTAAAACGTCTCGATCCCGATGCCGAGGTGGTAATGATCGATCAGGACAGTCTGATTTCTTATGGAGGATGCGGCATTCCCTACTATGTTTCTGGTGATGTGCCCGATGAAAAGGAGTTGCGTTCCACCAATTTTCACATGCTCAGGGATGAATATTTCTTCGAAAAGGCCAAAGGGGTGACTACTCTGACGTCCACCCGGGTGAAGACCATCGACCGACCCAACAAGACCGTCACCGCTGAGCATGTGAGCTCCGGTGAGGTGCAGGAGATCGGCTACGACAAGCTCCTGCTGGCCACCGGCAGTGAGCCGATCGTGCCGCCGCTGCCCGGCCTCGACCTGGACGGGGTGTTCACCGTCAACAACCTGCATAAAGCCATAGAAATAAAGGACCGGATAGCCAAAGGCCAGGTCGGAAAAGCAGTGATTGTCGGCGGTGGAGCAATCGGTATTGAGATGGCCGAGGCCTTCAAAGACTTGTGGGGCATCGACGCGACCATTGTTGAAATGAAGAGTCATCTGCTTCCCAGCCTGGTCGATTGGGAGATGGCCGATATCCTTGCCAGACACTTGCGTGACAATGGGCTCGAGGTGTTTCTCGCAGAAACGGCCCAGGAGATTCTCGGCGACGGGGAGGGCAGGGTGCGCGGTGTCAAGACCGACAAAAGGGAAATTAACGGCGACATGGTGATCATCGCCGTAGGCGTCCGTCCCCGTTCAAGCCTGGCGCAGGAGGCCGGGCTGCATGTCTCTCGAGGTGGTGCCATCGTCGTCAACGAACGCATGCAGACCTCCGATCCAGAGATCTATGCAGCAGGTGACTGCGTGGAAATCACTCACCTGGTGTCGGGGCAGAAATTTTTTGCACCGCTCGGTTCGCTGGCCAACAAGCAGGGCCGGGTGGCGGGCGACAATATCTGCGGTGTACCGTCTGTTTTCAAAGGTGGAGTCGGCAGTTTCATAATGAAAGGGTTCGACATGAGTATCGGATCGGCAGGCCTGACTCTCGAGGGTGCCCGCGAGGCCGGTTTCGAGGCCGATATCTCACTCACCTCGCCGATAGACAGGGCACATTTTTATCCGACCCAGGCGGTCACCTGTTTTCTCATGGTTTTTGATCGTAGATCGAGACGGGTATTGGGATTTCAAGGTATAGGCCCGATGGGCGATGGCATCCTGGCCCGCATCAACGGTGCTGCTCCGCTACTCTGTGAAGGCGGGGTAATTGAAGACTTTAACAATATTGAGATGGCCTATTCGCCACCCTTTTCGGCCGCAATCGACTCGATAAATGCCGCCGCCTATGTGGCGGAGAATTTGTGCGATGAACGGATGCGCAAAATCGATATGGGGAAATTCTTTGCCTACATGGATAATCCCGCGCTGGAGCCGGATTGGGTCATGCTCGACGTGCGCCACCCCAAGCAGGCCGACCCGTTCGTGGAAAAATTCGGTCCGGACCGCTGGCTCTCCCTGCCCTATGACGAAGTCCGGAACCGCTACGAGGAACTGCCCCGGGACAAGACCATGGTCATCATCTGCAATGCCGGATCCAGGTCATATGAGGTACAGCGCTTTCTCGATCATCACGGTTACTCCAACAACACGGTGCTGGCCGGAGGGATTAACGTGGTGAAGCGGATGAATGTCGACTGGCTACCCCCCACTTAAATTTCGAGGGCAACACATTAACTAACCTGTCCCCATACACTGAAGCGAGACAATTCTTGGCCTCTGGAGGAAAAGGGGCGCATTAGGTATTGTGTCCCCGTTGTTCAGGCTGCGGTGCCTGCTCACAGCGCTACTAGGCTGCTCCACCGGCTCCTCGCTCGTTCCGTGCCTGATTAAGCGTCTTGAACTTCTGTCGCTATGTATAGAAATGAATTTGCTCAACCAAGCAAAGCCGGAATCCGGTCGAAATAGCGACCCACTTCGGACGGGCTGTGGGCATCCGAGCCCAGTGCCAGCGGAATTGCTTTGGCCGCTGCAAGGGCGATGATTTCCGGTAGCGGAAAAGGCAGGCCGCGGTACTTGTAGCCAGAAGTGTTAATCTCCAGGGCCATACCGGCCCGTTTGACCTCATCGAGCAAAATATCGATTTGCTCCCAGTGGCTCTTTTCCAGTTGCAAGTTGGGCTGGTGCCTGAGTCCGGCGTCCAGGTGGCAGAGTACGTTGGCAGGGATTCTGCGAACCCCTTCCGTCAGAGTGGAGAAGTAGCGGCTCAATAATCTATTTGGTCCGCAGCGTTCAATAATGTCGATTGTTCTGCGGTTCTTGCTGAGGACGTTGAGGTGCTCTTCACAGCCGTCCACCTTGAAGAAATGGCAGCTCAGCCCGATCCGGTCCCATGATCGGTGGGCCAGCCGCTGGAGAATTCGATCGGTACAGTCGGGGTTGTAGCCAACTTCGACTCCGAGCCCGACTTCGATTTCCTCCCCGTATCGCTGCTGCAGCCGCCGTCCTTCCTCGAAATAGACATCAAAATCCTCCTCGGTGAGCCAGGTTCGGAAAGACACGTTGATGCCTTCCTCCAGATGCTCGAGGAAGACAAGCCGCGTCAGTCCCCGATCAATGGCACCACGCACGTATTCCTCCATGGTACCGCTGGCGTGGCGGCAGAGACTAGTGTGGATATGCGTATCTGAAAAAAGATCGACCTTCATGGGAGGGAGGGCAGCTGTGCCGCTCGTTCGGGTCCGGACGCTGACTGCGGGGGCCGGCCGAAGCGCTTAGGCGTTTCCTTTCGGGAAGAAATGAAGCGTGCCATCGATATCGGAGGTGTCGCAAAAATGGCCCATCTCCAATTCGAGATCCACATATTCTTCTATTCCGTCAATTTCAAGAGAAAGTGAAGGACCGTCAGGAAGGTGATACACAATGGTGCTGACGCTGGTCAGATCCACCGGGCGGACAAACAATTTCATTAATAATTCCCAGGGTGGTTCAAAGTGGGTAAAGCCAATCTAAAAACGTTTAAAATGCGCCTGCTCATTGGAATGAAACATATACGAACATTTGCAGAAAACTGCAACAATAACCAAACAATATTTTGCACTTAATTGATATCTGGTTGTAATCTCACAGCTTATTTTTCTACGGCGAGATTAGGAGAGACAAACTATCGTGTCCCCGGGTAATAAATCGATTCGTGACGAGCTCAAGACGGGATAGGGTTAGTAGCGTATCCCTTCGGTTTCTCAACCTTTGACGATCATGTCCGTGTGGCTCCGTATTTGTCGTTTGACACTGGAGGCGCAACCGTTTAATATTGGTAGTTCTGAAAAGCGTAATTTTACCACCACAAGGTGGCTGTTATAATTTATCCATAGGAAGTGAAGATGAGTCAAACTGAGTTGAACGCAAAAGAAAAAGCCCTTTTCGGCAAGAGCACCAATCCTTCCAACATTGAGCCTCTGAAGCTGACCATGGATAGTCAGCTGAAATTTCGCTGTCATCCCGGCGTAAGCTGTTTCACCGCCTGCTGCGGAAATATCAAGATTGTCCTCACTCCCTACGACATCCTGATGCTAACCCGCCGGCTGGGAATTATGCCCCACGAGTTTCTGCACACCTACACGTCCCCGACTTATCTGGAAAAGACCGATATGCCGGGTGTAATGATCAAGCTTCGCGAAGAGGACAACAAATGCCCCTTTGTCACTCCAGAGGGCTGTACCGTCTACACCGACCGTCCCACGGCCTGCCGCTACTATCCGGTCGGCATGGCAGACTTCCGCGAAGGCGGCAGCAAGGACGCTGATGGAAATGAAGTCAATCCGGACGAGGAAAAGTTTTTCTTCCTGGTCAGGGAAGACCACTGCAAAGGCCACGAAGAGGACAAGCTCTGGACCGTGGGTGAGTGGCGGGCCGACCAGGGTGTCGATGTGCGAGATGAAATGAACAAAAAATGGCTGCGCCTGATCATGCGCCGTAAGTCGTTCGGCCACCAGGCCAATCTTTCCGAGCAGGCCAAACGCATGTTCTTCATGGCCTCAACCGACCTGCATCATTTTCGTCGCTTCATTTTCGAGAGCTCCTTCCTCAAGACCTACGAGCTCGACGAGGAGATTATCGAAAAAATCAAGGATGACGATGTTGAACTCATGATGTTCTCCTTCGACTATCTGGCCAACAGCCTGTTCGGAGCCCAGATTCCCGGAATGAACATCAAGGAAGAGAAGATCAAGGAAAAGGTTGAACAGATCAAGCAGCGACAGGACGAGGCCGTGACCAGCGCTGTAGAGGAGTACGAGGAGATGAAGAAAGAGCGTAACGGCTAGCACTACCTACCTGCCAGCCTATTATTTATCAGGGCCGCGGAGCACGCTCCGTCGGCCCTTTTTCTTTTGATTACCAGAGTTTTACAGCCAGATTTGAAGGAAAAATTGCAATCAGATCTTGGGTACGGCGCCACAGTTTATTATAGTGTGCCGTTATGTATGACAGCGACCAGACCAATGTATCCGCTCCATGTCGATCCGGCACATGACCCCTCGGACTCTTCACGATAAAGAGATTTCCGGTTTGTTCTCCACGCTTGGCGATCAGAGGGACTTCGTCTATCTCGACACCTCCATGGTGGATAGGACGAACTACCGATCGCTGCTGTTCACCGAGCCTGTCGAACGGCTTTGCCTGCAGGCTGGAGAAGATCGGCCTGCATTTCTCGAGAGGGCAGCCCAGTGGCTGGACCGGGGCTACCATATTGCCGGTTGGCTGGGCTATGAACTCCTGCATGATGAACTGGCCATCGGGCTCAAGAATGACGCGACGACGCTGGCTGATCTCGGTGTTTACGGGACGCCGATGAGTTTTGATCATCGCAATGGAGATAACGATTTCCCCCCCATAAACGATCCCGGCGATTTCGATTCCACTTACCGGCTCACCAATCTGCACCCCACCATAGAAGAGGATCAGTACTGCAGAGCCATCGAGCGGATTCTCGAATACATCGCCGCCGGCGATACCTACCAGGTCAATTACACCTTCAAGCTCAATTTCGATTTCGACGGGTCACCCGCTTCGTTTTACCGGGATCTGCGGCGCAGTCAGCCAGTTCCTTACGGATGTTTCATGAAACACGGCGACAGCCACATTTTATCCTTTTCACCCGAGCTTTTTTTCCGTCTTGATTCAGGTAAAATCATCGCCCGCCCCATGAAGGGCACCATGAAGCGGGGCCGGTTCAATGGTGAAGACAAAATCATTGCCAGAACACTGAACCGTGACGTTAAAAATCGAAGCGAAAACGTGATGATCGTCGACCTGCTTCGCAACGATCTTTCCCACCTGGTGGACAACACCGGCGGGGGCGTGGTCGAGGTGGAATCGCTTTTCGACGTCGAGCGTTACCGTACCGTTTTCCAGATGACTTCAACCATCGTCGCCACGCGCTTAGGCAGCGATCGGATCCGGCCCGCCCGCATCCTGGAGGCAATATTTCCTTGCGGGTCGGTGACCGGTGCCCCGAAAATAAGGACGATGGAGATCATTGATGAGCTGGAATTCGAGTCGAGGGGTGTGTATACCGGGGCGATAGGCTATTTCAGTCCGGACGGCGAGGCGGCTTTCAACGTACCTATCAGGACCGTGGTGATACACGGCCGGAGAGGGGAGATGGGCATCGGCTCCGGCATTGTTTCTGATTCGTCGCCCATTGACGAATGGCGGGAATGTCTGCTCAAGGCCCGCTTCCTGACCAACCCTCCGCCGCCGTTTGCCTTGCTCGAAACTCTGCTTTTCGATCCCCGTGAAGGGTACCTTTACCTCGATGAGCATCTCGACCGGCTGGCAACTTCGGCAGACTATCTGGGTCGGGTTTGTGATCTGCAGCAGGTGCGTATAAAACTGGACGAGTTTGGCCGCACGTTTTCTGGCAGCACCTGCATGAGGGTCAGGCTGCTTGTTGCCGACGATGGCGGCGTGTCAATCGAGGTAGAGGAGTGCGAACGGGCCCTTGCGCTATCTATTCGCGAGGCCCGCGCACTAAGTGCGCAACCTCGAGCTGAAGTAAACTTTGCCGACCAGGTGACGGACAGCGCTTCGCCCTGGCTGTTTCACAAAACCACACGGCGGGAATTGTACGATAACGCCTGGCGCCAGGCAAGCTCTGAGGGTTTGTATGACCTGATTTTCTGCAACCAGAAGGGTGAGGTCACCGAAGGAGCCATTTCCAACATCATCGTTGAGGCGGATGGTTGCTTCTTCACCCCGCCCCTTGAATGCGGGCTGCTGCCCGGTGTCATGCGAGCCCGTCTGCTGGCAGCCGAGGGAGAGTGTGCAATCGAGGAGAGGGTGCTCTACAAAGACGACTTGCAGCGGGCCGATCGCATTTATCTGTGCAATTCGGTACGCGGAGTTGTGGAAGTTGAGTTGAGAAGAAGTTGAATGGGAAAGATTTTGGGAAATTAGGGGGACATCGATTATAAGTATTGAGTCCCCTTTATTTCAATGCAGCAGACTCCGGTCCTCTTCGGGGCTGATCTGGACCGGCGCCACCACGAGCTGATACTGTTCGCCCAAGCCTCTCACCAGGGTCATGAAGGCCGAAGGCAGGGGCAAGTTTCGATCTTTCACCAGGATGCCCAGCGCTTCCGCAGCCTGCAGCACGCCCGGATCTTCAATCCCCTCCTGGCTGTCGCACAAGGCCTGAACCCTGAGTGCATCGGTGAGCGAGTTGCGCAGATGGGGTAGGTTTTCTGCCAGTCCGCTCATTTCCTCCTCGATCACCTCCCTGTTGTCACGCCTGAAATCAACAAATTTCTCTTCAGGGTTGGGAGTGCCGAACAGTTCGTTGGTAATTGCCCCGGCGAGCATCAGGTGAGAACTGAGGTCTTTGTCCGGATGTTTCTTTTCCAGAAGTCCCTTTACCTCTTTGAAGAACACCATTTCGACAAGGGCCACGCCTTCGCGCAGGGCGCCGATCAATTTTGACTGATTGTGTGCAGGCTGCTCGCTCATTTAGATCACTATTTTGACGTCGGGGCTGTTTTTAAGATAGGTGAAGATTCTCAAACGCATCTCCTCGTCTTCAACCTGTAGAACCGCGTTGAGGCTGAAGTAGGTGCCCTTTTTCGATACGTTGGATAACGTGATGGTTGGAACCACCGGCGTGCAGGCGGCCAGGATTACCGCTCTGAGCTTCTGCTCGTCGGTGCCTATTACCTTGTATTCCCACTCGCAGGGGTAGCTGATGTCTGGTTTTCTCTGTTCGATGAATTGGTGATCGCTCATGGAATTGTCATAGCGCTCATGTTTTTATCTTGAAAATCATATGAAAGAAGCGGGATTTCTTGAACTGGTAAGGATCAACCGCCAGATTTGTTGGCCACATGGTTAATCAGGCTTATCTGGCTGTTGAGGGTCCAGAAGTCGTAGATAACGCCGGCTCCGAAAAGACCGAGGGTGAACAGGTAGATGATGCCGGTCACCCAGCGGCCGCAGTACATCCGATGGATCCCGAAGATACCGAGAAATGTGAGAAGCAGCCAGGCGATGTTGTAATCAATCGGACCTTCGATAAAGCGGTAATCGGCGTCGCGGTTCATCGACGGGATAAGAAACAGATCAACTATCCAGCCGATCAGAAAGAGACCCAGGGTGAGCAGGTAGATGGTGCCGCTGATCTGTCGGCCATAGTAAAAACGATGGGCGCCGAGGAATCCAAAAATCCACAGAAAGTAGCCGACGAAAACCTTATGGGTGGTTTGCTCAGTCATGGTCGTTTCCAAGTCGCTCCTTCAATTTATTAACCCGGCCCAGCGAGCGCAGCAGACGCTTTTCGCTGAGTACGCCTCTGGCCAGGCCGTCATCCATCGCTTTTATTGCTCTGGGACAGATATCGGAGCCATATTCAAGATTGTTCCCAAACACCAACATGTCAACTCCGGCGGCCAGTGATCTGCATACTGCCTCTTCGAATCCGTAGTGGTCGCTGATCGCTTTCATCTGCATATCGTCGCTGACAACAACACCTTGGTAACCGAGTTCGGTGCGGAGCAGGCCATCAATGATCGGTGCAGAGAGGGTCGCCGGATGATCGGTATCCAGGTGGCGATTGAACAGATGACCGGTCATCACCAGATCTACCATATCCTGCCGCAGCAGGATCCGATAGGGCTCCAGCTCATGACGCTCCCAATTTTCGCTGATATCGACGAAGCCGAGATGGGAGTCGGCAGCCGAGCTGCCGTGCCCCGGGAAATGCTTGACGCAGCTCAGAACTCCCCGGGTGCGGTGAGCATCGATCCAGGCAGCGGCATGGCGGGCAACATGGAGCGGATCATCTGAAAAGCTGCGCTCGAGGGTGCCGATTATCGGGTTCGACGTGTTGGTGTTGAGATCAACCACCGGCGCAAAGTTGCAGTTGATACCCAGTTCGGCCAGCATGGCAGCGGTGGTTTGGGCCTGCTCTCTAGTCAGCGCCGTATCATCGGTATCGGAACCCATCTGGCGTGCCGAACAGAGATCTTCGAAACCTGCCTCAGGCCAAAGCCGACGGACCTTGCCGCCTTCCTGGTCAACGCCAATCAGCAGCGTCCTGGGGGCAAGATTCTGTAGCTCGGTGCAGAGCTCCTTGAGCTGGCCAGGGGAGACAATATTGGCGGTTTGGTCGGGATTGTGGAGGCAGCGGTTGAAGAGGATGACGCCGCCGAGGCCGTGATCGAGGATATCCCTGTGGATAGGCATCCCCTGGTCAAGGGTAGGGCCTAGAAATCCGACAATCAGCAGACTACCAAGGTGCGTGGTTACGTTCATTATACTGTATGCTGCATTTAAGTCTCGATCCGACCCCCTTCTCGGGACCGCTGGTAAGCATATCCTGCAAAGTACCCCAAACCTCGATTTTTATCAGGGGAAACGAGTTGAGAACAAATTGTTGACATAAATGGCGTTGATTTGACACCCTTTTTTTGCTGTCAAAATACTGACTGATATCGTCAAAATAACTTCAGATAACCATGTTGATGAGAGTGATGTACATATGTAACAAACTGTAAATAATAGAATTGTTGTTGATTTTGCGGGGTTGGTGACTGACGCAAAGGTGCTGGCATGTATCTTGCTGCCCTAGCCGGTATGGAAAAGTACATCCATAAAAAAAATCGACCCGGGGTGGGGATAACCGGCCGAAAAGAAACCATCATGAACCCTGTACATGAGCGTCAGCTTGGATTGACAAGCAGCATCGAAGGCGGTTTCGACAAGATGAGCCAGGTCCTCTATGAACTGGATCGCCTTAAACAGCAGTCCCAGCGACTTGATCAGATAAACAAGTTGCATGGGCGACTGGCCGGCACCCTAAGTATCTCCGATATGATCGAAGCTTTTTCGGTCTGGCTGATGCCGCTGATCGATCACCAGCTCATCGGCTGCTGCAACCGTCGAACCGGGAGAAAAGTCCTTTTCTGCTCTGCCCATGGACCCGACAGGCGCCGGGCCATCGCCTTTGCCGAGAAATTGATAGAGGACGGTGCCAGCCACAATGACGAGGTGATCGTCGAAGATGGACAACTCGGCTACCAGTGGATATTCGAATCCCTGGATGAAACCTCCATTCTCCTGGTTCTCAGAGAAGAGAGCGACACCTCACCGTCAGAGCTGCAGATCATCAACGAATCGCTCACTGTATTCGGTGAAAGTCTGCGGCGTGGTATCGAATACGAAATGCTGTTTGAACAGGCCTCGACTGACGCCCTGACCGGGCTCTCGAACCGGCGGGTGTTCAAGGATCGAATCACTTCGATGATGAATTTTCACAAACGCTACGGTTCGCCCTTGACCATGCTCTCGCTCGATCTTGACTATTTCAAACAGATCAATGACAACCTGGGGCATCAGGTGGGCGATGAAGTGTTGAAATCAGTAGCCGCGGTCCTCAAGACCGAAGTTCGTACCACCGACCTTCTGGTACGCATGGGGGGGGATGAGTTCCTCCTGGTGCTCGACAACACCGACAGGGAACAGGCGCAAATTCTTGCTGAGCGTTTACTGCGCAAGATCGACGGGTTGGACGTCTGGGCCAACGAACAGGTCAAGCTCGGCGCCTCCATCGGTCTGACTCAGCTTGACCAGGATGAGAACCTGCGTCACTGGTTGGACAGAACCGATGACCTCCTCTACTACGCCAAAGTTCACGGTCGATCGAAGGTGGCCAGCGACCGCAACTAGTCCGCAATTGTCCGACAGAAATTACTCGTTTCGGTAGGGCAAAGAAGTGATCGAGCTGGAAATCTATTTGAGTTCTATTCTTAACGGTATGGTGTGCAGCGACTGACTCTGCTGTGAGGTTCTGCCGAGCCGCCACTCTCCTGTTTCCCCGCGATCTCCGATAATCTCGTTTACTTTGCCGGCGATGCCCTTAAGGTTGATCACCGGATGACGGGAAAAGACTTCGGGAAGTCCGTAAGTAAGATTGCAGGCCAGGCAATGCCCGGGACGTTCATGCAGGAGAATCTCAAAATGGAGGGCGGCTTCATCACTGCCCCGATACTTCAGTTCGAGGTCGTAGGAGCCTTCTTCGGCATCACCAAAGAGGGCTTCGAAGAACTGGTTTGCCGTATTGGCGGGCATCAGTTCAGCGCAGGTGTCGGTACCAAACAATGAAGCGAATTGATCCATGGTCATTCGTTAGTAACATGCTGAAATTAAATTGATTAATTAGAGTAATGCAAATTGGTGAGAATAATAATCTTTAGGGCCGGCCTTTGTCAACCATCGTTGCAGGGTACCAGGTGCTGTGGTAGAGTGGCGACCTATGTCGCAGACCACCTACAGAGACGAGTTAAACGAGGCGCAATATGAGGCAGTAACCGCCACGGAAGGGCCGGTGCTGGTGATTGCCGGAGCCGGCAGCGGTAAGACCAGAACCCTGGTTTACCGGGTAGCCCATCTGATCGACAAGGATATTGACCCCGAATCGATACTGTTGCTCACCTTCACCCGTAAATCCGCCCAGGAAATGCTATGGCGGGCAGGAAGGATTATCAGCGACAGCTGCAGCCGGGTAACCGGTGGCACCTTCCACAGCGTCGCCAATATGCTGCTGCGCCGCTACGGCGGCCACCTCGGCTTCGGCTCGAGCTTCACCATCATCGATCGGGGTGATGCCGAGGGTATCATCAATCTGCTCAAATCCTCTCTTGATCTGGGTGGGAAAAGAAAGCAGTTTCCCTCGAAGCGGGCTGTTATCAATATGATCAGTGGGGCGGTCAACAAGGCGCGGCCTCTGGAAGATCTGATCTTTGAAGAATACAATCATCTGGCCGAGTTCACCGACGATATCCTGCTGCTCCAGAAGCACTATCACAGTTTCAAAGTAGACCATGGCCTGATGGACTACGACGACCTGCTGGTAAACTGGAAACGTTTGATGATCGAGGTTATCGAAGCACGGGAAGAAATCTCGAACCGCTACCGCTACATCATGGTCGACGAATATCAGGACACCAACCTGATTCAGGCCGAGATTGTCAGGCTGGCCGCCTATCGGCACGACAATGTCATGGTGGTCGGTGATGATTCCCAGTCTATTTATTCGTTTAGGGGCGCCGATTTCTACAACATCATGCGCTTTCCGGATTCCTTCCCCGGGACCAGGATCATCAAGCTCGAAGAAAACTACCGTTCCACCCAGCCTATTCTCAGCCTGACCAATGACATCATCAGCAAGGCTGCCGAGAAATACACCAAGAAGCTTTACACCAGGGTTCCGGGGGATCTCAAACCAGCTCTCTACGGTGGGCGCGACGAGAGGTCCGAAGCAGATTTTGTCCTCAAAAGGATAGAAGAACTGCGGAATGAGGGGGCGCAGCTCAATGAGATTGCCGTGCTCTTTCGCTCGGGCTTCCACAGTTTCAAACTCGAGCTTGAACTGACCAGCCGTTCCATAAAATTTGAGAAGCGTGGCGGCTTGAAGCTGACTGAATCGTCACATATGAAAGACGTGCTGGCCGTCCTGCGGTTATTGGTCAATCCGATCGACAACCTGAGCTGGAACCGATTATTGCTCAGCATCGACAAGGTGGGCCCCCGAACCGCCCAGAAAATCACCGCCACCATTTCAGCGGGCGATGATCCCTTTCTGGCTCTGAATTCGTACCCGGCAGGCAGAACCTGGAAAAGGGGGTTCGACGAGCTGGTCCGACTCTTCCATGATCTGAGGAAGGCGGAGCCCAGGCCCGGTCTGCTCTGCGAGATCGTTCTGAAATGGTATCAACCGGTTTTCGAACGGCTCTACGCCGATGACTATCCGAAGCGCCAGAAAGATCTGGACCAGCTCAAGACCATCATCGTCTCCTACGATGATCTGCAGAGCTTTATCGACGATACCACCCTCGACCCGCCCGAATCGGATCTGAACGCCTACAGCAGCGATCTCGACACCCTGGTATTGTCGACCATCCATTCGGCCAAGGGACTCGAGTGGGATGCGGTGTTCGTGATTGGCCTGGCCGATGGCAGGTTCCCGCATTCCTCGGCTTTTCCGGGTGAACAGTGGGAAGAGGAGCGGAGGCTGCTCTACGTGGCTGCCACCAGGGCCAGAAAACATCTGTTCCTGACCTATCCGCGCGAACTGATGTCGCCCGACCGCAGATTCAAGCGGGTCGGCATGTCACCTTTTATAGCCGAGCTTGAACCGGGCGGTTACGAAGTGGTTCGGCTCGTTGCCGGTGACGCCGCCGCCGCTTACGGTTCTGGCTACAACGCCAAATCGGGACGGGCTCGGCCGCTGCTGAGAAACAAAGAGAAGAAAGCGGTGTTGGACGATTTCAGCAAAGGCTGCCGGGTCAACCACCCTTTTTTCGGCATCGGTACCGTGCAGAAGAAGAACCCGCCGCGTTCGCTTGACGTCGTCTTTGATCGCCACGGCATGAAAACGCTGCATCTCGATTATGCCAAACTGACCATCGTCGATGGCTGATTAGCCGACGATGCCATCAACCTCCGCAGGAACCCGACGTTGACCTCACCGATTACATCCTTTGAAGAGGCCTGCAGATACCTCGACGATCTGCAGATGCACAAGATCAAACTGGGCCTCGAGGCGATGCGCTCGTCCCTGGCTGCACTTGGTTCCCCCGAAGAAACGTGTCCGGCGGTTCACGTGGCCGGCACCAACGGCAAAGGTTCGGTCTGTTCCATGCTGCGCAGCGTCATGTCCACGGCGGGATACAAGACGGGGCTCTACACTTCACCGCACCTGAGTTCGGTACGGGAGCGGTTCAGGATCGACGACCACTACATCAGCGAAGCGGATTTCTGCCGGCACATGGAGACCATACGTCGCAGCCTGGACGGTCGCCAGATCACCTATTTTGAATGCACTACGGCCCTGGCCTTTCTCTGGTTCGCTGAAAACGGCTGCGACCTGGTTATACTGGAAACGGGAATGGGTGGCAGGCTCGATGCCACCAATGTGGTGGTGCCGCTGCTGTCGATCATCACCACGATCAGCCTCGATCACGAGCAGTATCTTGGAACTACGATAGAAGAGGTGGCGTTCGAGAAGAGCGGCATCATCAAGCCCCATGTCCCGCTCATTTCTGGTGTAGACGATCAGCAGGCCCAAATAGTAATAACCAGAACCTGCAGAGAACGTCAGGCACCGCTCATGGAGAGGAACAAGGATTTCTGGCTGGCCCGTGAGGATAATGGCCCGTGGCTCTGGAAGTCGGCTGCCGATCAGGTCATTCTGAACCTGATGGAGGCTGAGCAGCCCAACCTCTGGCAGGTTGACAATATCAGCTGTGCCGTCGCTGCCGCCGTACAGCTCAGATCCTCGGGCTTCACCATAGGTCCGGCCACCATCGATACGGCGCTGGCCGGATCGACCTGGCCCGGCAGGATGGAGCTGGTTGAAATGCCTCTCCGATATCTGCTCGATGGCGCTCACAACCAGGCCGGTGTGGACTGTCTGTTGAGTTCGCTGCCGCATTACCGCTACCGGCACCTCTATGTGATCTGGGCCTCCATGGCCGACAAGAGTTATGGAGACATGCTCAACGATATTGGCCGGGTGGCCGATGTGCTGCTGCTTACCAAACCGGACAGCGAGCGGGCCGCCGAGCCGGGAGATCTCAGAAGCCAGCTGCGTTGCGATCAGAGCCGGGAGGTGCAGATCTGTTCGACGGTCAACGAAGCCCTCGAACTGGTCCAAAAACGAGCACAAATCGAAGATCTCATCGTCGTTGCCGGATCCCTCTACCTGGTCGGGGAGTTTAGGAAGCTTGTGGTGGGTGAGGTGGTACCATGAGCGACGATTATCTTTGGCTTGACGGGGTCGACGAGAAAACCATCAGGAGGGAGCGCGCCAAGGCCCGGAAGCTTAGAAAAACCAGGTGGTGGCAGCAGAAGACCGCCTCGGGCATCTGCTATTATTGCGGCGCCCATGTGGCCCATAGCCAGCTTTCCATGGACCATCTCGTGCCTCTTTCCCGCGGGGGACAGAGCACGAGGGATAACCTGGTGCCGAGTTGCAAAGACTGCAACAACAAAAAGAAGACCATGCTTCCCGTTGAATGGGATGATTACATGAATCGAAAGCGTTGACGGAAAATGAGGACTGTCGGGTTACTCTTTTCTGCGATTCTGCTGATGCCGCTCGTCTTGCAGGCCGCCGATTTCAAGCTGGCCTTTCCGGTTGACTGTACTCTGGGCCAGGATTGCATCATCCAGAACTATGTCGATCTCGATCCCGGTGCGGGCTGGAAAGACCACCAATGCGGCTTTTTAAGCTACGACGGCCACAAGGGCACCGATATCAGGATCAGGGATTACCGGGCCATGGCCGACGGGGTGGCGGTCCTTGCCGCCGCCGATGGAGTGGTGTTGGGGATCCGCAACGACATGGAGGACCGCGGGCCCGATACCACTCATGAAGCGTATCTGAAGAAATATTCGGGTAAGGAGTGCGGCAACGGAGTGGTGCTCGTCCATGAAAAAGGTTTTGAGACTCAGTATTGTCATCTGATGAAGGGCAGTGTGGCCGTCAAGAAGGGCGATCGTCTCGGGCAGGGCGACGTGCTCGGCACCATCGGCCTGTCGGGAAAGACCCAGTTCCCCCACCTGCACATCTCGGTGCGCTGGGGCAAGGAGGTGGTGGACCCGTTTAAAGGTGTCTGCAACGACACCGCTACCTATTTGTGGAAGGACGAGATTGGCTACACCGACACCCACCTGCTCAAATTTGGCTTTGCCGATGGCCCCCAAACGCTTGACTCCATTGAGCAGGGTCTTGCGCCACAGGTGGGGGCAGATTCCCCCGCTTTAGTCTTCTGGGCCAATGTGGTCGGAATCAAAAAAGGTGACACCCAGGAGGTCATTATCCGCAAGCCTGACGGCAGCTTTCTGGTGAGCAACAGCCAGACCATTGAAAAATCCAAGGTTAACTGGCTCAGTTATGTGGGCAAGAAACGCCCCCAGGGGGGCTGGCCCAGAGGCGTCTACACTGCCGTTTATTCCGTCGAACGCGATGGTGCGCCGATCCTTGAGCATGAAACATCGTTAAGAATCGATTGAAAGCCGGTCGACCAAGGCTGAAAACTGCTTATAATACGAGGTGTGAAATTGATACCTCGAAATCACCGGGCCTCAGACAGGCCCCTCCTTCCGGCTGCATGGCGAGTGCTTCGCTCTGTTCATCTCGCCTTATTGGTAATTCTTGCCCTCGCTCTGGCCGGCTGTTCGCCGCTGACCATGGTGAACACCATTGCTCCTGATGATGGCTTCGCCCTCGACAGGGCTGTCGGTTATGGATCGCTGGAACGCCAGAAACTCGATATCTATTACCCTGAGGTGCACAAGCCCCAGGCGCCGGTACTGGTTTTTTTTTACGGAGGCAGCTGGCGGCGCGGGGATCGTGAGAAATACAGGTTCGTCGGACAGGCCCTGAGCTCACGCGGATACGTGACCGTCATCCCCGACTATCGGCTCTACCCGGATGTGCAATTTCCAGTGTTTGTCGAAGATGGAGCCGCATCAGTGGCCTGGGTCGAAGAAAACATCGCTGAATCGGAAAACGGTATTGTGCTCATCGGTCATTCTGCCGGAGCGCACTTGGCTGCGCTGCTGGCCCTCGATGTTCGCTATCTGAACCAACAGGGTATCACTGACCGCTCGATAAGAGGCATGATCGGGCTGGCTGGGCCCTATGCCTTTGAACCTGAGAATTTTCGACGCTATAGAGCGATCTTCGCCACGGCACAGCCTCCGGACATCTCCAGACCGGTAACTTACGCCCGCGGCGACGCACCGCCGCTGCTGCTGATGCATGGCGCCGATGACAGTGTGGTACTGCCCCTTCACTCCCAGCTTCTGCAGGAGCGTGTGGATGATAAGAACGGCAGGGTGACACGCCTCGAGCTCGAAGGGGTCAATCACTTTGATATCGTTCTCGGACTTTCCGAGCCATTCGCCCATCTGGCTCCAGAGCTTCTCCCCAGCCTAGAGAGGTTCATCCAGGAACAGACCTGAGCCGAACCCGTTAATTCCCCCACCTGCATTCATTTCTGATCTGGGCTTACATTCCTGTTTCACCACCGCTTTCGTCTTGCTTTTTAGAGTGACTCTGGAGTAAACAACATTGAGTGATAACACGTGTATTATCAGGCTTCTGCGTGTCTACAATGTAGTATTGTAAAGACGTGAGCCGGGGCCTGATGGCTTCAATATCAGGAGGATATGATGAAACGCATGGTCCAACTCGTCACAGGTCTTCTCGTCTGCGTGATCAGCTCGAATCTCTTTGGCGAAGATCTCAATTTCAGCGATGAAACCGAAGATTGCCTCAGCTGTCATTCCGAACTGCATCCGGGGCTTGTCTCATCCTGGCTGGCCAGCCGGCACAGCAGGATAACTCCCGCGGAGGCGCTGACTAAACCCGAGCTCGAGCGCCGCGTCTCCTCGTCCGACATTCCCACCGAACTGCAGCAGGTCGCGGTTGGCTGCTATGAATGTCATGGCCTTCGCATCGAAGAGCATGGTGATGCTTTCGAACACAATGGCTACGAAATCAACGTGATCGTCAGCCCTGCCGACTGCGCTACCTGTCACAGTGTCGAGGCCGATCAGTACAGCAGGAATATCATGTCCCATGCCTACGGCAATCTAGTGGATAATACGCTTTACCAGGATTTTACCAAAGTCGTGAACAACCATTACACCTACGAAAACAACGAGCTAATACTCGGTGAAGGGGACATGCTCACCGAGTACGAGTCCTGTCTCTATTGTCACGGCACGAAAGTGGAGGTAAAGGGTCTCGTCACCAGGGATACCGACTATGGGGAGCTCGATTTTCCCGACCTCGAGGGGTGGCCGAACCAGGGGGTGGGCCGCCTAAATCCGGACGGCTCCAAGGGAGCCTGTTCATCCTGTCATACCAGGCACTCGTTTGCGATCGAGATAGCCCGAAAACCGTCAACCTGTTCGGAATGTCACAAAGGTCCTGACGTACCTGCATACAAGGTTTATGAAGTCAGTAAACATGGCAACATCTACAATTCGAAAGCGAGCGAATTCAATTTTACGAAGGTGCCGTGGCGGATAGGCACCGATTTTACCGCACCAACCTGTGCCGCCTGCCATGCCAGTCTGCTCGTCTCGCCGGAAGGGACGGTTGTCGCCGAACGAACCCATCAATACAATGACCGGCTTAGCTGGCGCCTTTTCGGGGTGCCGTATGCCCACCCCCATCCGCTCGATGCCAACCTGGAGAATGTGGTCAACTCCGATGGGCTTCCCCTGGCCGTTGAGCTCAACGGTGAGCCGGTTGCCGAGTTCGTGCTCAGCGAAGAGCAGCAGCTCGAGAACAACGGCAGGATGAAGGCCGTGTGTCTGACCTGCCACTCCACCCAATGGGTGGAGAACCACTTCTTGCGGCTCGACAACACAATCCACAGAACCAACCGCATGACCTATCAGGCGACCAAGATATTGAGCGATGTCTGGGCCGGCGGTTTTGAGAAGGGTTTGCCCCAGGGTGAGAACATCTTCGATGAGAAAACCGAGAGAATGTGGACCACCATCTGGCTCTTTTATGCCAATTCCACCCGTTTTGCTTCAGCGATGGCCGGTGGCGGGGATTACGGTGTGTTTGCCAACGGGCGCTACCAGACCACGGAACAGCTCACCGAGCTGTTGGATCAACTCGAATTGTATCAGGCCCTGGAGGGAAAAGACTAGGTCAGCCAAAGGGAAAAGACCGGCAGCAGTCGAAACTCATTAATCACTCCGGCCCGCTGATAAGAGCGGGCCGGGGTCGTGATCAGCGCTGACGAGCTTTGATCCAGTCAATCTCAAGCCTGAAAGGTCCGGCCTGTTTATCTGAAATAAGAAATCCGATCTGCTGGATCTTCTCTGGTGCGACAGGGGCCACGCCGCTCAGCTTGCGTCCGCGGAAGACAGGGACACACTCGCTGAAGGGAATCTCTACCGTCATCCACTCGTCAACCTTTGTCTGGAAGCTGTAGCGATAGGCAACGCCGTCGAAACGATCATCGAGCCGCAATCGAAATTGATAGGTGTTGCCGTCGCCCCGAACACGCAGGCTGACGCCATGGTAGTCGTCCAGGTTGTACGGGCGGGGTAGCGTACGGGTCGAGGAGAATCCACCGTTGTTCTCGAGTGATAAGACTCCCTGGAAGACGGCGGTGCCCGATTCGGTCATGATGATTTCACCCCGGGATAACCCACCCATCACGCCGTCATTCACCACCCGCCAGTCCTCCAGATCGCTTTGCTTTTTGAAGTCGTATATAACCATTTCTGTTTCGCTGTTTGTCGGAGTATTTTGCGCCGCACTTGCCGGTTGCAGCATGAGTATTATGATCAAACATTGGACCAATTGACTGAAAAACAATATTGTTTTCATTAATTCTCATCCCTTTTGATTAAAAAACATTCTGATTACCCCTAAACTTCAGAAAACGTAATGGGTGATCGCTATATGATACCCCAGGCATGTCATAATCTTCTAAAAACCAAAGGAGGTTACGACATGGCGAAACACAGAATTCACCGTCAAAAGGGTTTGAGTTTGTCCAGATTCCTCGAATTGTTCGGTACTGAAGAAAACTGCAGAGCCAAGCTGTTCAAGATCCGATGGCCTGACGGTTTCACCTGTCCACGCTGCAGCTGTACCCATTTCTATACCGTAACATCAAGGAACTTATACCAATGTAAACACTGTAAACAGCAAACCTCATTGATCAGCGGTACCATCTTTGAATCTTCAAAACTGCCGTTAACAACATGGTTCCTGGCTATCTACTTCATTACCCAATCCAAGGATGGTGTATCTGGTCTGCACCTCCGGCGTTTACTTGGCATTTCTGTTAATGCCGCCTTTCGCATGAAGCAGAAAATCCAACATGTGATGAAACGCGCTGACGACAGGCTGCTATTGGAAAATCTGGTCGAACTGGATGATGTCTACTGGGGCGGTAAAAAAAAAGCGGAAAACGTGGTCGCGGAGCGCCAGGAAAAACGCCTTTTCTTGCTGCAGTCTCCCATAACGACAAAGGGCATCCAGTGTACATGCGAATGAGCAAAATCAGATCATTTACCTCCGCTGAAATAAATCGCTGGATAGTAAAGCATCTTCATGATGATTGTATTGTAACGACTGATGGTTATCGGCCATTTTCGAGAGTATGTGAAGTCGTTGATCTGCACCATTCAATCAATACCGAAGGCATTTATAATGATCCGGACAATACATTGTTTCACTGGGTCAACACCATGATTGGCAATGTTAAACGAGCGATTCACGGAACGTATCATTCTGTCAGTTCCAAACATTTGCCGCGGTATCTGGCTGAGTTCAGTTTTCGTTTCAACAACCGTTTTCATATGGGTTCTATGATTGATAGAATCCTTAAACAAGCAACCCAGACAAATCCTCTTCCTCATCACAGATTGAAGCTTGCTGAGGAATGGGGGTAATCAGATATAAAATTATTGATTTATAGTAGAGAAAGTTGTTGAACCCGTTACCATTGAGCAAAAGTGGTCTTGATGTATATCGTTTCATCCATTGTCTGATCC
>JABDQA010000221.1 GCA_013042475.1 Desulfofustis sp. | reverse complement strand
AGAGAACGAAAACAATAGAGGTGAATTATGGAAAATAGGCGGAGAGAATCTAAGAAACCCAGGCTCATTAAGAATGAGATCAACCGAAGACAGGCGCTCATTGCCTTGGGCCTTGCCGCCACTGCTGCGTATACTGCACCGATTCTAACGACTATGAGCGAAGCTCACGCAAAATCGGGAAGTTCCGGTAAAGGCTCTAGTGGGAGCTCGTCTGGTTCGTCAGGCAGTTCCAGCAATGGCGGGGGTAGCTCAAGTGGCCCAACCGGGTCCTCCGGCAGTTCCAGCAGTAGTGGAAGTAGCTCGAGTGGATCAACAGGGTCTTCCAATAGTTCCAGCAATGGTGGAAGTAGCTCGAGTGGCTCTACCGGGTCTTCCGGTGGTTCAAGCAATAGCGGAAGTAACTCTAGTGGCGGCCCTTCTGGCTCCTCGAGTAGTTCCAGTACTGGCGGGGGCAGCTCGAGTGGATCTACGGGCAGTACGGGGAGCACGGGTAGCACGGGTAGCACTGGGAGTAGCGGTTCTTACAACAGTTTGAAGTCCAGTGGAAGCTCCGGCACTCTGTCGGGTGGCGCCACAGGAATTAATGTTGAGCGTGGATCAATTTTTGATGACGGTAGCCTCTAACCATCGCTAGTTTTTTAGGAGGGGGAACGAAGAAACGTTTCCCCCTCTAACTTGATCCCGAATGGTCGAGGAAACAAAATCGCTTCTGCATTTCGAGGGCATCAAACAGCCTATAGCATTCATCAACTGTGATGAGTTGCTTCCCCTCCTGAAATCAATATTCAGAGATTTCCATATACGGCTTGTGTCTTTTTTATCCAACGAGGACACATCCATCACTGTAAAAAGAACCGCGAGAGGATATGAGCGCTCTTCATGGTGGCTTGAAAAACCTGTAACGTTCAATGATCCCGTGGATGCAGTATGTGATCTCACCGTCGATCTGATCCATGCCTTCGTTACCGACCATCCTGGCTATCTCTGCTTACATAGCGCTGCAGCTTTGTTTGGTCAGGGGCTTTTTCTCTTTCCAAGCACCTACAGATCTGGAAAAAGTACCCTCTCTCTTCACCTCGCTTTCAATGGAGTTCCGCTTTTCACCGATGACGCCCTGCCGGTGATCACCGAAACTAACGAGGGGATGGCAACCGGACTCTATCCTCGGCTCCGGCTCCCTCTGCCGGATTCGGTGAGCCCGGATTTCAGGAGTTATATTAGGCAGCGAGCAGTTTTAAGAAACAACCGTTATTGTTATGTTGCTCTTGATCATACCGAACAGCTTCGTTTAGGCACTACAGCAACCATCGCAGGTATCGTTCTGCTTGATCTAAATCTGGGTGGTGATGAAACGATTTTGGAGCGAACAGGCAGGAAAGAGGTAATCAAGGAGATAATACTGCGTAATTTTGCCAGGCAGAACAAAGCCATCGATATTGTAGAGAGAATCTATACCATCGTTGAGAAAGCCGATTGCTATAAACTAACGTATAGCGACCCAAATCATGCAGCAAAAAAATTGAGAGATGCTCTTGGCCCCTAAGAGCAAATTAACGTCGTAATATTAATTTTAATGAGCTGTCTTTCATACTCGGGGAACCAATGTACATGCGAAGGTCTGGTATAATAATAAAATCTCTTGATGATGAAGTTCTTCTTATCGATGAGGTGACAGACTCTATCTTTAATCTCAATCAAATGGGAACAGCTGTTTGGAACCTGTTGAATGAACCGAGAACAATAGAAGAAATAGTTGAAGTACTCCAAGCAGCTTTTCCAGATGTGTCCACGGAAATAATCGCGGAGGATACAAATCAACTTTTAAATCGACTTGTTGATAAAGGATTACTCCAGGTCACTTAAGAAATGCGATTGTCTCCAGTTGAGGAACCACAGCTTTCTAAAGCAAAAATCCTGAAACCTGTATAAAACCTCCACAGAAAAAACCATTTTCCCACGACCATATGATCAAGCTGAACTGTCTTACTTGGCTTCGACGGCAAGACAATCGGTAAAAATTGTGCCTTTGATGTCAATCGTTGGGATTGCCGCATGATGGTAGTGGACATTATTGAAGTGTCCACTGTGGCTTATTCAAATTCACAGCGGATTGCTTGTTACGAGAAGCACTCCAAAAATCGTATCGTTCCTGCGCGAGATATGTTCGCTGTAACTACTTCTACCTATTTACTGTGTCCATGAAGACTTTCTAATAACGAATATGACTCTTTTAGCAATTCTCTTCGCGCTTCAATCTCTTTTGTATTCTGGAGTTCATGATATATTTCGATATATCTTTTTCTGATTCGGCGAAATTCAAACGATTTGTAAAGTGTTTCAATCCATGTTACTTCATTCTTTGTGATGTTATCAATGACTTCGTCTGGGGTGTGGTTTACATAATCTATTTGATCGAAATTTGAAGAATGCCAAATATCATATTCCTCTACCGGTTCCCCAATAGTGAAGGGAAGGAGATAAAGGTTGGATAGCATTGTTTGACCAAGCATATACTTTGCTTCAAGGTCCCTCCCCATTCTATTTAAGCTAATCGCCCAACAAAGTTTCTGTACTGGCTCGCCCGAATCACCAGGGAACTCTTTTTGATACCAATCAAAGTATGATTCCGATTTAGCCAAATCATTTAAGACAAAATAAAGATAAAACAGTAAATATCGCTTGCCGGTTCCATCACTTATGTATCCATAACTCTTTTTCTCCTTGTTGAGAGATGACCGATAGCTCGATATTCTCTTTCTCAACTCTTTCTCTGTTTTAGGAATACTGAACATGAAGGTACTTCTTATTGACTCTGAGTTTGGTTAACAGCAATCCTGCCGTATAAATGAGTATTGCATAGACTGATAATACTTCAATGTTGCAAGAAGTTCTATTACATAGGAGCAGAGGGCGTCCGCCATAAGAAACGATTACCAATGAGGCCATGTCGTATCAGACTTTGCCTTCAGGTATATCTTCCTCCTCAGGTCCTGCAGACCGACGGACGCGTTTGTCATTTCGTCCCTGCCTCCCGTGTTGTCAGAAGATCATTAACAGTAGGGTCCCTTTGCTCCCTGGGCGTTACCAGACAGATCTCACTCCGTCTGGCGCATAGCTCAGCTGCCCGACTGATCATATCTGCTGCAGTATCCGCTCATCTGGCAGTGCCTTATGGCGGCGGCTTTTCACTTCCGATACGACCGGAACAATTTTAATAGTCAACGGCTGTAATACATCGGAGATTATCACTGGAAGTCTTGTTTACGTATGTCATTAGCTGGTTCTGAAATAGCCGTTAGTTGAAATGGAACAATTTTCTCTGATCACATCTGCCGGTAAGGCCCAGAGGTAAATAATGAACAAAAGACCTGAAAAATTAAGTATTACCGAGCAAAATAGGTTGTCTATTATCGACAAGTGAGTAGGGGAACTCATAAATATTTGGATAATGTTTTTTTTTGTTAGTTATTATGCTAAAAGATATTGATTCTATTTTGTAAAACCTTATAAAGCCTTTCTAACCCCCATTAGTAATAGGGCCACTGCTGTATCATGTTTTTCTTTTCATAATCTCGAAGCTCAGCATGCGTGTCGATCAAAAACATTAAACTAGCGGGTTTCTATATGCCTAGCAGACCTACCTGTACCATACCGCTTATTGAAGTTTTAGAGGATAGAATCTTTTTTGATGCCAATCCGGCCGCAGTTCTCATCGACCCGGTCGAGGCGCCGCTGGATCAGGAGGCAATGGATATGGCTGAGCAGGGCGCTGTACTTCCACCACTCCGGGAGGAGGGGGCGCCAGAAGAGCAGGTGCAGAGCCGGGATGCTGAGCACGTTCAGCCGCTCCAACCTACTCCGGAAGATACGCTGCAGGCTGCACCTGAAGGTGATGCACCTCCAGGAACCATGGCAAACCAGCAGGATACAGTGGATAAGGTGTTGTCCGGGGCAACCGCAGCACCACTGCAGGATGCGGAACCCGGCGTCGAAGCAGATCCGGCCATCCAGGAAGCCGTTTCAGCTGAGCTGGATCCGGACGAGCAGCCCGAGGCTGAAGTGGCAACCGCTTCTCAGGCCGAGGAAACGGCGCACGATGCTATGGCAGAAGTGGCAGTTGAGCCGGTGGACCCGCTTATCGGCGAGCAGTTCACCTTTACTGTCGAGCTGGATAATCCGACGGCGAATACCCTTTATGGCCCGTATATAGACCTCTATTTCGAGTCCAGCGGAGACGACGGTGACGGCGACGGCGTCCTGTTTGAAAGCGCCAGTTATCTCGGTACCTCGCTGACAACGACGGAGCTCACCTATGACGGAGTTACCGCGCTGGAGCATCCCTATGCCGTAGACAATACCGGCAGTCCGATTACCATCTCCACCCGGCCCGACGGCGCGGCCCTGCAGGCCAACGACACCCTGGTCGTGCTGGAGATGCCGTTTGGCTCCTTTACGCCGGATCAGCCGCCGGCTCCGGTTGAAATAACGGCCTCGATCTCGGAAAACTCCCTGGTCGATTCGGCCGGAGGCGATACCTACGACTACGATGTCCAGGTCAGCAACGGTTTTCGCTACGGCTCGGACGCGCTCAACAATCCAAATACCGATGCCTCCGTCACTGACCTCAATGTTTCGACCCAGACCTTCCGCCCCGAGGTCGTACGGTTCAACAAGGACTATCTTGGACCCGAACAGGAAACCGCCACCGGTCCCAATTATGAGCGGACCTACACGATTGCGATCGACGTGGCTGACGGGCAGGAAGTTACCAACCTGCAGGTGCGCGAGCAGTTGCCCAACTCTATTTTTTATTTGGGCAGTGTTACCGGTGGTACCGTCTCCTCAGGCCCTGCCGATCCTGGCGTATATGATGGAGAAGTGTTGGTTATCGATGTCGGTACTATCACGGGCGGCCCGGGCGTTGATGCCACGGTCACGTTTGACTATTACGTGCCGTATGTCGATGCAACCGCAACCCCGATTGTCTCCCGGACTGACGGAGATGACAATGACCAGCAATCGATTATCAACGATGCCGAGATCGTCTACGACTGGGCTCCGAAAGATCCGGACGACGATCCCATCACCGGTATTGTCATGGATACAGAGGTCAACCCGGATGGCTCCTTTGCTGCGGATCCGGACAACGACGAAGAATTTGAGGCCAAGGCCATTGCCATCCAGAAGGGTGTCGGTTTTGCCGATCCTGACGATAATGTCGGCAACAGTGGCTACAACCCCGGTGATGTGGTCCAGTACACCCTCCAGTTTCAGGTCTCGGACTATTTTAATGTCGGCAATATTTCCATCACCGATGTGCTCCCTGATGGTCTTGATTTCTTGACCGCAGCAGATGGGTATGGGCCCACTTTCGCCATTTCAGATAACTACACGAGCATTACGGGGACATGGACATATGGCTCCAACCTGACGGAAACGACCATCGGTGGCGATGACATCCAGCTGGTCTTCGATGTTTCTGCAGTGGCCGGTGTCGGCGCGAACGGGATTTTACGCGGCACGCTCTCCAATGTGACCAATAACTCCCAGGACACTGCTGCAGGCGCTCCGGCGACCGGGACGATCACCTATTTTGCCCGCATCCGTGAGTCATACGACAGTGAGGCCAGCGGCGATATTGGGGGCGATCTCTTCATCGACCAGGGCGATCTCTTCAACAACTCTGTCCGCATTGATGCCACTTTGTACAACGGCGACCCCGCTGATCCCGGCAGCCTGATCGCTGGAGATGACGAGTCCGACGGCTCGAGGGCTGGATTTGCCATTGCCACCGGCTCGGTGGAAAAAGAGGTATTCGCCATAAACGGGGCAAACCCGGATCCGGACGGCGACGGTATCATCCGGATGGAGCCCGGCGATCTGGTCACCTATCACCTCTCCTATTTTCATCCAACCTCAGATTTTGAGCAATTTGAACTGGTCGATTATCTGCCGCTGCCGGTGTTGAGCGTTACCGGCCTCAGCTGGTCGTTTGATTCAACTGAGACGGACTTGAGCGACTTCAGCACCGCCCCAGGCACGGCCGGCCAGGTAAGGTTGACTAATTTAGACACGTTTACCGAATATACCGACGACACGACACCCACTATTCCGGATGACGGCCTGACGCCGACGATCAGTACCGATACCGGGGCCAACAGCGTCAGTTTTGTGTACGGGAACTTCCATACCGACAGTACCCAGGAGACCCGCATCGATCTGGTCTTTACCGTCGAGGTCAGCGATGACCCGTTTGCCGACGGTCTGTTTCTGACCAACCAGGTACGTGCCATCGAGGATGGGACGCAGGGCGTCGACACGGTTAACGATCAAATCGTCCAGATCCTGCTCGATCAGCCGGAGCTGGAAATTACCAAAGGGATTATAGCTACCGACAATGCTTCGGCCACCTTCAGTGACGATGTCGGTCCGGTAGATTTCAGTGACCCGGACACCAGTGGGTTCCGTGGAACAGGTTCGATTACAGAAAGCGGCCTGCTCGTTACTCCCGTCGATGCTAATCTGTCTGGTATCGATGCCGGGGATCTGGTCAGTTTTGGTATTGTTGTGCAAAATGTCGGCCATTCCGCGGCCTTTGATATCCGGGTGGCAGATGATCTGCCCGCCGGCTTTGCCATACCGGGCACGGTTACGGGGCTCAACCTGACGGTCAGTGACGGGGCCGGTAATATTTATACCGAAGGAGTTGACTATTCGCTCGGGAGCGGCTTCTTCACCGACGGCATAGAATTCATCAATGACGGATCGGACGGCTTCTTGGCCTCAAATGAGGATACGATCGATCAATCGGACAATATCATTGTCATCACCTACGACCTCATTGCAGAAAGCAGTGTCGAATCACTGCAGACGCTCACCAATACTGCAGCGATCACCAATTATGCCGGCGCTGAAGGGGCCGCTGATCATACCAGTATCGATCCGTCTGATACAGCTGAAGTGGTGACGGCCCTGCCGGTGGTTGATAAAGCGTTGGTCTCCAGCCAGATCGAAGATGGCACCAATGGCCGAGATGAAGCGGTCATCGGTGAGATCATCACCTACGAGGTGGAGATTACGATCCCGGAAGGGCAGACGAGCGGTGCTTCGGTAATCGATGAGCTCGACTCCGGCCTGAGCTTCAACGAGCTGATTGCCGTCTCGGCTGACGGGGTGACCTCTTCGCTGGGAACGTTGGATGCGACTACGGTATCAGCCAGCGTCAGCGGGCAAACGATCACCTTCAGCCTTGGCGATCTGACCAACGGCAATACGAACAACGCGGTACCGGAAACCATTACGCTGGTCTACTCGGCCTATGTCAATAACAACGCGGCCAATCAGAGCGGTACCGAGTTGACCAACGCGGCCCTGGTCGATTTTGCCAATGGTATATCAGTGGCAGACAGCGCCCCGGATGTTGAGGTGATCGAACCCGACCTGGAAGTGGTCAAGACCGTCAACGGTTCAGGAACTGCTTCGGCCGATGCGGGCGATACAGTGACGTACACCATCACGCTGCAGCATTCCGCATCCAGCGAGACCGACGCCTTTGATGTGACCTTCAGCGATGCAATTCCGCCCGAAGTGGAAGGCGTTTCGCTCGTGAGTGTGACCGATTCGGCAATGAGCCTGACGACGAGCGATTTCACCCTTGCCGGCAATGACCTGAGCTTGAACAGCGCCACCGATATGCCGGAAAGCAGGGTCATCAGCATCGTTCTCCAGGGCACGCTGTCCCAAAACGTCGCACCTGGCGATGTTATTCTCAACGATGCCGAGGTACGCTGGCACAGCCTGGATGAGGCGCCGACTAATGCGGACGGAGTGGAGCGCACCGGCGATGGCAGTGGAGCCAACGATTACGCTGCCGCTGGTAGTGCCACGATCGCCGTGGACAGCGTCGGGGTAAGCAAGACCCTATTCAGCACCGGGATCGTCGATGCTACCAATGAAAACGATGAAGCGACCATCGGTGAGACGGTGACTTACGAGGTGGAGATAACCATTCCGGAAGGCACGATCACCGATGCCAGCGTCACCGACCTGCTCGATCCCGGCCTTGACTTTATCAGTCTTGATGCGATCAGCAAGAGCCTTGGGCTGGTGACTGCCTGGAATGATGTTGGTGACATTGCCATTACCGAGACCGGAACCGGCTTTACCGGTTCGCCGCAGACGGTGGTCTTTGCTCTGGGAACCATGACGAACGCCGGCACGAGCAGCACGACGACGGAAACGGTAACCCTGCGCTATACGGCCCGGGTACTTGACGATACGGCAGTGTTTGACGGCGAGTCTCGTGGAAATGCGGCCCGCGCCACATGGAACGGTGACCGTGAATCAACCCCTGCTTCGGCCGATGTCGACATTATCGAGCCGTGGCTGACGACACTGAAATCAGTCACACCGACAAGCCAAGTGGAGGCTGGTAATACGCTGAGCTACACCGTCGCCCTAACCAACAGCGGCACTGCTGCCGCCTATGAGGTGTCTCTGGTCGATACTCTGGCGCCTGGGACCAGCTTTGCCAGTCTGACCACAGCCACGATTGGGGGTGCCGACGTACTGACCGGCACGATAACGAATGACAGCGGAACTTCGGTTACCTTCTCCAATGAAGGGTGGGATCTTGCCGTCGGTCAGACCCTTACCCTAGTTTACACGGTGTCAGTGACCGATGCCATCCGGGTTGATGGCGATCACACCAATAATGCGGACGCGGATTGGTCGAACCTGGACGGAGACGATCCCAACGAAAGGGTGTATGACGAGGATGACGGCGACGGTCCGGACTCGCCTGTCGATGATGGCGATAATGCTGACCGGGACCGGGATACCGCCGTTTTCTCAATCGATCCGGTGACACTGAGCAAAACAGACAACGGCGCCACCTCAGCGACCATCGGCGATGACATCACCTACACCCTGACGTTGACCAGCCCGCAAGGTACCGTAGCCGATCTGGTGATTGAAGATGTGCTTGGGGCAGGACTCATCTATAACGAGGACGCCACCGTGACGACCGCCAGCGGTTCCTTCACCATTGGGGCCGGCAACAGCCTTGATCCGAGCTTTGGCACCAACGACGGGTCAGTGCCGGTGACGTTGACCTGGGATTTCGGCGATACCATTGTTGCCACCGACGCCCCGGTCATCATTACCTACACGGCCCGGGTGGCAAACCTGGTGGCGGTGACCAGCGGTGATAGCCTGGCCAACAGCGCCTCGCTTGAATATACCAATGCCCAGGACGAATTGCAGCAACCACCACCGGTAAGCGATTCGTTTGTTGTCGCAGAACCGGTTATTGAAACGATCAAAACCATCGCCGGAACAGCCGACGGGGACACGGCTACGGTTGCCGTCGGCGATGTCGTGCAATACCAGGTAGTGCTTGAAAATAGTGGCACCAGCACGGCCTATGAAGTAACAGCCGTCGACACGCTGGCTGATGGGACAACCTACTTCACCGATGCCACCCGGCTGCCCGCAGCCGACATCGATGGGACCCCGGCCACAATCGCCGTGACGGACAACACAACCTCCCTGTCGTTTTCCGATGGTTCTGACGGCTGGGATCTCGCCCCCGGTGAAGAGGTCACCATCACCTATTACGTCCGGATCGGTGCCAGCTATCTCGACAGCACTACCACCAACAATACAACCAACAGCGTCGATGCCAACTGGTCCAATCAGGACGGTACCGCCGACCCGGACGAGCGTATTTACGACGACGGCACCGCCAATCCGCTGCAGGATGTGGATGGCGACCAGGATGTGGATAGTGCTGACTTTGCCGTGGACTACACCGGCTCCATCGGCGATTTGATCTTTTTCGATGGAGATGACAGCGGTGATTTCAGCAGCGGCGATGTCGGTATCAACAATGTTGAGGTAACGCTTACCGCAACTCTCGACGGCGTCACCTTCACTCAGACCACGACAACGGCTGTTGACGGCTCGTATAGTTTTGCTAACCTTGCAGCCTTTGACGCCTATGTGATCGGTGTTACCGAGGCGACCCTGCCCACCGAGGTGGTGCAGACGTTTGATCCCGGTGGCCCGTCCAGCCTAGACTCCACCCACACCCAAGCCTTGGCTGCCGGCGAAGCCGTCACGACGGTGGATTTCGGCTATACCGGCGAGTTTGACGGAGCTATTGGCGATTATGTCTGGTATGACCAGAACGGCAACGGCCTGCAGGATGAGTCCGGCACCGGAATCGCGGGTGCCGAACTAACGTTGTTTGGCGATCTGGACGGCGATGGGACGTTTGAATATTCAGAAACCACAACCACCAACGTAGACGGCTTCTACCAGTTCGTCAACCTGCCTCTGGAGACCTACTATATTGAGGTATCCTCGCTTCCCGCCGGGTTTGATACGCCAACTTTTGAACGAGATGGGGCGCTGGACAACCGGGTCGATATAGCACCTTCCGATTGGGACCCCGCCGCTCCAACCATTAGCGATGTTGATTTCGGCTTTGTTGGCAGCGGTTTGCTTGGCGATTACATCTGGAACGATGTCAATGCGGATGGCATCCAGGATGGCTCTGAAACTGGTCTGGCTGGCGTCACCGTCACCCTGACCGGTGATCTTGACAATGACGGGATTGACGAGATCTTGACGACGGCGACCGATGGAGATGGTGGCTATCAGTTTACCAATCTGCCGGCAGGAGATTTCACTATTTCCGTCGACACCACCACCCTGCCCGAGGATTTCGTCAACACGACCGACCCTGATGGAATCACCGACAGCCAGACCACAGTGACGCTTGGGGCAGGCGAGACCAATAACGACATAGATTTTGGCTACACTGAAACCGGTTCCATTGGTGATACGGTGTTTTATGATGCCAACAACGACAGCGTTCAAAATCCAGGTGAAGCGGGGATACCCGGGGTGAGCGTTACCCTGACTGGAGACTTCGACCTCGACGGCACCGTTGACACGCTTGTTACCACGACGGACAGTTCCGGCTCGTATCTGTTTGACGATCTGCTGCCCGGAACGTACACCGTTACGATAGACCCTAGTACCCTGCCGGGTGGTGTGGATCAGACCTACGATCTTGATGGCCTGGCCAGTCCTGATGCCGCCACCCTGACGCTGGTGGCCGGCGAAGATAACCGGGCCGCTGATTTCGGCTATACCGGAACCGGAGCGATCGGCGATCAGCTTTGGGTTGACGGCAATGGCAACGGATTCTTCGATGCGGGGGAGACGGTGTTGCCCGGAGTCAGTGTTACGATCGGGGTTGATCTTAACGGTGATGGCACCCCCGATTTTACCGAGACAACGACGACAGATGGTTCGGGGCAGTACCTGTTTACCAATTTGCCGGCCGGCAGCCATACAATAACAATTGACCCGGCCACGTTGCCATCCGGACTGCGGCCAAGTGTTGACCCCGATGGTATGTTCGACAATACGACGATCGTTACTCTGGGCCCGGGCGAGATAAACCGTTCTATTGACTTCGGCTATGTACCGTCGCCCCCACCCGAAGCTCCGAAACCTCCCGTTTCGCCCCTGTCGACCCCGTCACCCCCATCTCCACCGGCTGACGGATTCGTCTTTGACAACCTGTTTCGCAGCTATGTCGGTCTCACTGAGCCATCAGGACTTGATGACTTCTTTACCGAACGGCAATGGGCCTATCGTGATGAAATCTTTCAGGAAATACTCGTTCCGGTGGCCCCCATATATTCCGGGCACGCAGAACCAGGGACTACCCTGCGAATCGTCTTATACGACTCCCAGGGTAATGAGGTTGGTGAGCAGACAATTATGGCAGATGCCGGAGGCAACTGGCTCAGCAATTTCAGCGGAACCATGATGATGGAACTTCCCCACGAGATCAGGATCGAACAGACCATGTCGCTCTACAACGCGAGCACGCCGGGAGGATTCAATCTGCGCACCTATTTCGCCCCCTATTTTGGGCAAGCACCCTTCTCCACAGGGGAGGCTTCAGTGGAATCAATATTTGCTACGCTTCCGGAAAGTATTTTTCAATCCTTGAACAATCACCAGAAGCGGCCGCTAGCGCTGAGCTGGGACAATTTCTATGCCTACGAATTTTTTGCCCCATCTACTAACCCGGGCCAAAATAGGCTCTAACCTCGAGGTGAACATAAATGATGTCGCGACTTTCATGCTCTCTGACCATGATCGGCTGGTTGCTGTTGTTTTTATCTAACTCGGTTTCTGCGGTCGATGAAATTGTGCTTGATACCGAGGTCGACTACCAAACCTTGAAAAACCATCTGCTCGAGCGCTATCAACCGCTGGTTGAACAGTTTGCCACTGCAGAGTCGGCCCAACTCAAGACAATCGGTCCCTTACCTGTTAAAATTGAGGGTGCAGAAGCAGGGGCAGATCCGTATCGGGCGTGGTGGAGCGAACAGGCTACGGCACCCTTGTCCGGATTGTCAAGTGTATCTGAGGAGGATATTGCAGCGCTTTTTCAGCGAGCCTTGGCGCACTCCTCCCAAATAAAGGTATTCAGCGATCTTCCGCTCATTCGGCGGACCACTATTCAGGAGGCCGAAGGTGAGTTTGATGTGCGGGGGTTTGCCGATGGGCGTTATTCTGACATTGATGAACCGGTTGGAGATGAGCTCAAAACCGGTGGTCCGGAACGCTATCTGGAAGATTCCAACCGTCTGGATGTTGGCGTGCGGAAAAATTTTAGCCCGGGGACGGAGGTAGAACTTGCCCAACGGTTTGGCTCGTTCGACTCGAATTCAACCTTTCTGAACCCAATCGAACAAGGCACATCACGGACCGGTTTAGCTATCACGCAACCGCTTCTGAAAGGGTTTGGGCCACGCTATAATAAGACGCCCATCGAGCTGGCCAAGGTCGATTTCGATGGTTCCTCGGCTGAGCTGAGGCGCCAACTCGAAGGACATCTGTTGGAAATTGCTCGAGCTTATTGGGGCTTGTATGTGGAACGTTCTATTTTTCTGCAGAAACAGCGGCTGGCTGAAACAACAGAGGAGATTTATACCAAGATGGAGCAGCGGGCCGAAATTGATGTCCAGCCCAGTCTGCTGGCCCGGGCTCGTTCACAACTGCTTGCTCACCAGCTCGACGCAGATGAAGCCCGCTTTGCTATTTTCAATGCTCAATCCCGTATCTGGGCACTCGTCAACGATGCAGAGCTGGTAGAGGCCAACGGTATCGAACTGATCACCAGGCAGAACCCCCATCATACCCTGCCGCAGGAGTCCATGGCTATCATTTTAGCAGAAGCGTTACAAAATCGCCCGGAAGTCGACCAGTCTATCCTTCAGATTCAATCTGCCGTATTACGCTACCACCGGTCAAAAAATGAGCTGCTCCCTGATCTCGATCTCTATTTTGAAACCTATGTGAAAGGACTGGAAGGCGATTACGATCATAGCGGAGCCTGGGATGAGTCATGGAACGAGGGAGATCCCAGCTATCATTTTGGGCTCCATTTCGAGTTCCCCTTTGGCAACAACAGTGCCGAAGGCCGGGAAGTAAGAAAACGCCTGGAAATAAGACAGCTTTTACACCAGCTTGATACAGCGGTCAGCAACATTCTCCTCGAGGCGCAGGTATCCTATCGGGAAATGCTGAAGAGCCACATGGCGTTGGAGCGGCGGTTTCAAGTGATGCAAGCAACGGAGCAGGAGATCGATGCACTGCTGCAGCGGATCGATATCATGCTGACGCAAAACCAGGATTATGGTACGATTCTCTATCAACTGCTTGATGCCATGGAGCGGCTCAATGAAGCGGAAATCGATTTCTCAGCCAGTGAGCTGACGTACAATCTCAGCCTGTATCAGCTGGAGCGAGCGCAAGGTGTTTTGCTCAGCAAAAAAGATATCGCAATCGAAGAAGTTAAGGATGACGGGCTGCCTCGTTATCTCATCAGCGTAAAAACGCAATAGCACTGAGAATGAATATGTGGCACACCAGCTGCCGCTTTGGGTATGCCGTTGTTATCATCATGAGTACGGTGCTTCTTGGCCCCTTTCAGGTTGCAGCGGCAGTGTATGAGAGTTTTCTGGAACCATTTCAGACCATTGAACTTACGCCACTACAACGTGAGTTGATTGAGGCCATCCATGTTTCTGAGGGCCAAAGGGTTGAGAAAGGCGCCCTGCTCGTCAGTTTCGACCGAGCAATTGTGATGGCCCAGCTCGAGGTCGCCAAGGTCATGGCGAAGAGGCGTGGGCGCACTGATTCAAGCGCTGCAATTGTGGCAATGCGGAAGAGTCACCTGGAAGACCTGGAAAAACTGGAAAATACCGGTCATGTGCGGCCGAAAGAGTTGGCCAAAGCGCGCAGCGACCTCGCCATTGCCCAGGCCGAGCTGCTGGCGGCGCAAGAAGAACGTGCCATCCGCCAAGCTGAGCTCGAGCGTATCCGAGCCCATCTGGCACAAAAAGAACTCAAAGCGCCAATTGCCGGCATTGTTTTGCGGATCACCAAGGAAGTAGGAGAATTGATTCGAGAAAACGACGTCGAACCGCTGCTCACGATCATTCAAACGTATCCCTTGCGAGCCAGCTTCTATTTACCTGAATCGGTGGCTCGCACGCTTACGGCGGGACAAACTTTACAGGTAAAGGCAGGGAAGTCTGAGCGGATGAGAGCGGCTACGGTTGAATATGTGGCACCGGTCATCGATCCGCAAAGCAATACGGTACTCGTCAAGCTCCTGTTGGATGAAGGTGAGGAGGTAACCGGCGGCATGCGCTGTATTTATGAAGTTATGACAGCCCAAATGGATGAATAATCATGACAACCGAAAACCAGCAAACCGGCCAGCAGATCACGATACAGTACAAAGAGACCTCGGCTCTGTATGCCTCGCAATTCATCATCAACACGACGACAGAGGATCTGGTCATCAATTTTTCCTCCGGGTATCTCGCCGATCAGCGCCCACAAGGCACGGTATTGCCGATACATACCAGGATTTCCATGACGCACGAAGGAGCCCGGCGCCTCTACGATCTGCTGGGCAAATCGCTGAGTAAGTCGCATACCGAGACCGACAATCCTGGCGATGCACCGGATGAAGCCAGGGCCAAGCTCCCAGGTATGTGACGACTTCCCGCATGGAGCACTCCTCGAGCTCAAACTCCAGTTCAGCCGGTGGCGGCATGACTATCGCGCCACTTGACCCCGACACACTGCCAAAAGCGCTTGAACACCAGTTTGCGCGCAATTTCAGCTCAGCCGAGGCGCTGCATGATTTTCTCAAAATCACGGTTGCCTTGGTCAATGGCAGCGCGGCAATCCTGTTTCATAACAATACCCCAGAGCCTACAGTGATGAACTCGCTGATCTCACGCCAGGCTCAGCAGTGGTCAGCTGACATCGTCTCGGAAATGCAGCAAGCGGCCTGCGCGGCAATTGAGTCCGGCAAAACCGTCACCAGCCGACTGGCAAATTATGAATCCGCCGTTATCATAGCCGTAGGTCCTCAGGTGGATGGCCGTCAGGGCAGCTGTCTGGTTGTCGTGTTGATTCCTGGTAATTTGCCGATGCAGGTGTTCACGACAACCCTGCAACTCCTTGCTGCATCGCTCAACCTCTGGCAAGAAAGAAGCGAATCCGGCGCCGTGGGGTCATCAGCGCAGGAGCTGCTGTCGACAGCGTTGATCGAAACCCTTGCCCAAAAGAACAGTATTGCAGGTGCCAGCACCCTTGCCCTGCAACTCAATGATATACTGCGAGCGGATCAAGTTGTCCTTGCCGTATGTCAGCAAAATCCTGAAAACGCTCGGATTATCGGTCGTTCTTCGCCCGTGGTGGCCCACCGTAAAGCCACGGTTATGCAGATATTGCAGCAGGCCGCCTCTGAGAGCGCCACCCTCGGTGTCACCACAGGCTGGCCAGAGATTTCCGAGGAAAACGGACTCTGTTCGCCCATTGCCCGCAGCGCGGCGGCTGCACTGAACGCTCAGCTATTTTATTCCCGGCCGTTTTTCGCTCAGGACAATTCGGTAACCGGTGTCCTGTTGGTTGCGTGGCAGGATATACCGGCAGATATCGACTATCGTCTGGGCTTGCTGGAGGCTCATCAGCGCTTGATAGCGGGAGTTTTGAGCTGGCTGAGCCATCTGCGCAAACGCAAGAGCCGTGCGCACCCCCCGTGGTACCGCAGACGCACAAGGCTTGGGTTGTTACTGGGGAGTATTCTGGGCTTGGTTGTGCTTGCCTGGGTGCCCGTTCCCTTTGCGGTAAAAGCCCCCTGTATGATTGCTCCGCAAACGGTGCGTTTTGCCGTTGCCGGGTTTGACGCAATTGTCGCGGAAGTATTCACCGCGGCCGGAGATCAGGTAAGAGCTCAGCAGCACCTTGCCCAGCTGGATGGCAGGCTTATTCAGCTGGAAGTCGGCTCCTTGCAGGCCCAAATTCAACAGCAGCGAAAGCTTCAAGATGTCCGACTGGCATCCAAGCAGGCCGCTGCGGCGCAGCTCGCCCGGCTGGAGCGTCAGCGACTCGAGGAGCAGCAAACCCTGCTGAAGGAGCGCCTTGCCAACCTGGAGATTCGCGCACCGATTGCCGGCACGGTGATTCATAGTGAGCTTGAGGGAAAAATAGGGGCACCGGTACGCAGAGGCCAGGTGCTGTTTGAGATTGCACCGCTTGAACAGGTTTCGGTTGAGATACAGGTCCGTCAAGAAGATATTGCCTATATTGAACCAGGGGCGTCCACAACGCTGAACCTTGTCGCTTTTCCCGGCCGTACGTGGCAAAGCTCGATCACGCGCATTGATCCTCGCGCAGTAATCAAGCAGGGCCGTAATATTTTTGAGGCCCATGTCAATCTCGCCAACAGTGAAGCTCTGCTGCGTCCGGGAATGCAGGGTGATGCAAGCGTTGTTGCCGGCAAACGTCCGCTGTGGTGGGTGTTGTTGCGAGAGCCAATCAATTTTCTGTTACGGTTGCAGATTTAACAGGTCATGCAGAATCGAGGCGATGTCCCTGCTCACCCCACCGGTTCGGCACTCGAAAAGCCGCAGTTCCGGAGCGATCTGAGCGTATCCCTGCAGCGCGGAGGCAATACCTATATCGTGCATGATCCGGTGCAGCAGAAGTACTTCCGCTTGGGTCGGGCAGAATATGTTTTGTGCAGTTTGCTCGATGGGGCGCACCGCCCCGAAGATGCAGCTCGACGGGCGAACCTGCTGCTTGGCAAGGAGTACTTTGATGCTGCCAGACTTTCTGCCTCACTGGAGCGTATCGCGCAGCTGCAGCTGTTTGCTGGCGCCGATCAGCAGACCCACCTGGAACGGAACATGCAGGCAGCGCAATTACATCAAGCGCAGCGGGTGTCGCGCTTGAACCTGATGATTATTCGGCTGCCGCTGTTCGATCCACACCCATGGTTTTCTCGTATTGCTCCAGGGCTCAATTGGATACCCGGCTGGCTTGTATTGCTCACCTGGCTTGCTCTGGTTGGTGCTGGTCTCATGGTATTGGTTGGCCACTGGCAGGAGTTCTTTTCGCAGGTCACCGTTGCCTTCTCACTGTCGAATCTGTTGCTGCTCTACGGCATCTGGTTCCTTTTGAAAGTTTTCCATGAAGCGGCCCATATGGTTGTATGCTACCGTTATGGCGGAGAGGTCCATGAGGTTGGCGTTGTGCTTATCTTGCTCTTTCCGCTCACCTATGTTGACGGCACCACGAGCTGGGGGTTCAGTCAACGCCGCCAGCGCCTGTATGCTGCGGCCGCCGGCCTTTGTTGCGAACTAAGTGTAGCGGCCCTGGCCACGTTTGTGTGGGCAATTGCACCGCAGACGCTCAGTGGCAGCATTGCCCAGAATGTGATCATAGTGGCGGGAGTCAGCTCATTGCTTTTTAATGCCAACCCGCTGATGCGTTTTGACGGGTACTATATCCTGACCGATTTGCTTGCCATCCCGAATTTGTATAGTCGCGGCAAAACCTATGTCATGGCATTCTGGAAAACAATCTTTTTCGGAGTCAACACCTATCGCTCCAATTATTCGGGCTGGCAGGAGCTTGCTATTCGTGTATATGGCGTGTTTGCCTGGCTTTGGCGGATTGTCGTGTTGCTCACGTTGTTTGGTCTTTCTCTGCGTCTGCTGCATGGGTTTGGCACGATTATCGCCGCTTCGGCTCTGATTTTTTGGCTTGGCATACCTCTCTGGCGTTTAGCGCATGTATTGCGGACAACCTTTCAGGTAAGACCGGGACAGCTCAGGCAATTTGTCATTACTACCGTATTGCTGCTCGTCGCAGTTAGTGGAGGGCTCACCTTTATTTCCTGGCGCCAGTCCGTATCGGCACCGGCGATTGTGCAATACGCCAACGAGCATGTCATGAATGCCCAGACGGAAGGTTTCATCATAGATGTCAACACGTTTCCCGACACATTGGTCATACAGGGAGATAAGCTGTTGCGCCTTGAAAATCCAGAATTGCAGGTTCGGCTGAAGGCTGCACGGCTGGAGTTGGAGCAGCGTGAGATCGAATCACGCATGCTTTTTTTACAAGGAGATGAGGCCGGCCGGCAGTCGATCGAACTGGCGCTTGAGGCACTGAGACAAGAGATAATCGCCCTGCGCGATGATATCGCCGGCCTCGTGGTTTCGGCACCGGTTGGAGGAAGAGTGGTAGGCCAACAGCTGCGCGCACTGCACGGAACATTTATCAGTAAAGGCCAGGAATTGCTCACGCTCGTGACCGAGGAGCGCAAGCAATTGCATGCTTCGGTCTCAGGGCAGCATATTGAAGGGTTTCGTGGAAAAGCTGGACAACTGATTAAGATCGATTTGCGCCGATTCGGCCAGGGGATCGTCGCTGGAACCATCACGCAGCTCAGTCCTCGCGCATCCTCTGAAATCGAGTTTCCAGCAATGACAGCGATAGCAGGTGGACCGATTTCGGTTAAAGCAGCCTCGGTCTCTGCTGATGGATCGGAAGAACCAAATGATCTTGGTTCTTACGAGTTTTTCTCCCCCCGCTTTGGCGTGGTTATAGCGTTACCCCAGGATATCGGCAAGCAATTGCGTGTCGGCCAAGTTTGTATCATACACGCGCAGGGGCCGCGTATATATCTCTGGTACTATTTCCGGGAACTATTACGATCCCTGTTGTTTCGGCGAGAAGGACAGATAGCGAATTTCTCCCGTTAAATCGGTCCAAGTTTTTGTTACGAGACCGATTCTGACAGGATTAAGCCAGGATTGAAAAGCGTTAACTCTCCTTAAGCTCTTTATGCAGACTGAAGATAATGGACGAATTTGATGATGATGCTCTGGATCTATTAGATGATGACGGTGATGGCACTATCGAGACTATCCTGATGGAGGAAGAGGAGAAACCTGTCTTGCAGCGGACAGGGTGTGCTATGCTGCTATTGGGTGCTGGCTCCGCAGTTGGTGCTGGATGGTGGTTTATTAACTCCTATTTCGCTTAGTCCGCAAACAATGATCACCCCAGCCCTAATCACCGATATCCGGAATCAGTTCCAAATAAATTGGCACGGTATTCACGGTATAAGTCATTGGGCCAGGGTATATGAGAACGGTATGCGGCATTCCGACCTCACCAATGCCAATCGAACGATAGTCCAGCTCTTCGCCGTCTTCCATGATGCATGCCGCCATGGGAGTGGAGGATGTTACTGTTCAGCCTCTGATTCCCAAGGGTGGGGACCACTTCTGGGTTCATTGGCGGCAATGGCGGATGAGAGACAATAAGCTCCGGTAAAAATACCCGTCCAGATAACCATACACAGACAGAACCGTGATACTTCAAGAGAGACCACGATCATATATTCTATTATGTCGAAAGAGGGATTGCAGCTTATCCCAGAACTCTCCGCCGAGCACAAAGAACCTGACAATAAAAATGAGACCTCCGACTAAGGCATACAGTTTGTCATATTGGTTTTGTTTCATAAAAAATAACTACCAACAGCCTCCATATCTCCTGATAATTGCAAAGGCCCGTTCTCTAAAGGCTCTGAAACCATCCCAGCAAAGGTCTGCTGCTGCCGAAATCCAAACATTTATGTATCCAAATCTCACTGAGTATATGATGAAAAAGAATCTACTCTGGTAACAGTTGGAAACTCGTATTGATCGTTAAAAAACTCTGCCAGGGCACCATAGGCCCGCATGTAAGGGAACCAACCACGGCCGGGTATAGTCTGTACATGGTTGGCTTCCCATCCTTTTGGAGGGGCATCCGGACCAAGCAGCATGTAGTAACTGCCGTCATCATTTTGGCGAAGACCTGGTGTCTTGCTGCCCATGGTCGCTTTTCCACCTGCGGCACCTTTGCGGTTGTCTATGAGGCATCGAGTATCCGTGTCGTAAATTACAATTGACCAGAACAGTTCAGCCGGCACATCTTTTCTGATGTGAATCACATAGTTATTTCCCCCCTGCAGCCGTTCACCGTCCTCATCTTCAAACTTGCCAATGTAAGCCTGGGCTTTGCCAGGCATAGGGATAGTCATGGCCGGTGAGGTGGTGACAGCCTCGTATCCGTAGCGAGCCCGAGGATCAAATGTATCGTAGTAGTTCATGCGCTGATCGTGCTTGATGCCGTCCCCCCATTGTCCACCAAGGATCATTCTCCAGTTATTCTGGCGGAGTACACCTTCGAGTCGCTCGTTGTACACCAGCGTTTTGGCCATCAACTCGCCAACCTTCGCACCGTCTTCCAGGATTTTTTTCTGCCTATCAGTGGGATTAAATGGTTTTCCTTTCTCTATTCCAAGTCCTCTGAGCCAGTACATGAACAGACGATCTCGCTCACCGACCACTTCGCCGTTGATGCCCCGGTGGAGCATCTCCCAGAATGCAAGTCCCCGAGGCTGATACTGCGCGGTAAATCTATCCTCGCCGTCAAGTATTGTAATGTCAGGGTTCTCACCATGGTTATACAATCGCAGCTTGCCGCTGAGATCCTTGACTTCTTCGGGTGTACCGATGGCACGAAGCACAAAAAACACCCGGTCGGTATCGATATGATGAAAAATTTGGCCATCATCAGGTTCAGGCATCATTTCTGATGGAGTGTTAGGTCCTAGAATTACATGTTTGCCACCATTTCCTCCGTTCGGGCCGAACAAACCCACATCGCTGGGGCTCTGTTGCCACATATCCACGATCATACCTACAAAGAGGCCCGGAGGTATTTCCAAGATGACTGGGGCATTTCTTGTATTGGAGAAGCCAAAAAAGTAATCTGTCGTTTCATTGGCTGTCAGTATGCCACGCCGTTCGTTAAAACGGGTGACTGACACCAGCTTATTATATCCGTATTGTGAATAGTTTTCCTTGTAAGCCTCATACCAGCGGGTCATTCCGACTAGGGGGATTCCCCATAGATAGAGTTGGGATGCTCTTTGGTGATCCATCAGATCGAAAATCTTATCTGCCTCTCCCACCGCAGGAAAACTGTGGTCTAGCTCGAATTCGCCAAAAAAAGTGTTAATCTTCCCTGTTATCGGCATCAGTTCTTGGAACTCGGCTTCACTCTGCTGTGCTGCTTTTGCCTGCACGCCCAGTGAAACC
>JABDQA010000217.1 GCA_013042475.1 Desulfofustis sp. | reverse complement strand
AGGGAACACCGCCAGAGCCGGGGAGCCAGACCTCCTCTTTCCCCGAAGAGGGTCATGGTAAGACTGAAACCCTCAAATCCAGATCCCCATCCACCCCTGTGTTACTGCTCGTTTCTGAAGATATTGCCAGCACTTACAATTCTGATGTGTGGAATCGTCACCTCATGTCCTGCGGGTTTTCCGTGCTTGACTGCCTACACTACCGGCGGGCCCCAGAGGCTGATCGTTCTCTATTCAACAATCTTGTCAATGACCCCCGCCTGGACAGGGCAGGAATCATGCTGGTCATGGAATCATGGATGCCACCGATCAATGAAACCTTGGAATTACTCAAAGACCTTCGTTCTACCGTCGGTGAGCAAATTCCCCTATTCGTTGGTCTGGTGGGTCAGGGATCCGATCACCACGCTATTTATCAACCCGCTCCGATGGAACGAAAGATCTGGCATCGCAAACTAGACACTCTGGCTGATCCCTATCTGTCGCTTCTCGACATCGGAACTGAAGAAAAAGATGCTACCTGAAATTGCCATTATCGGGCATCCCAACGAAGGGAAATCATCGGTTCTGTCTACCCTGGCCGAGGATGACTCGGTTCGTATCAGCCCATATCCGGGCGAGACGACCGTCTGTCGCGCCTTTCCTGTGACCATCGACAACCGTGAACTGATTCGCTTTGTCGATACGCCAGGTTTTCAGAACCCGTCACAAGTGCTGGCCAAACTCAAAACGCTGGAAGGTAGCAGCGAGGAACGTCTCCATAAACTCCTTGATTATTGCGGTTCCAAAGATGCACTGTCAGAGGATTTTGAACTGCTAAAGCCCATTTCCCGGGGCGCCGCACTGATTTATGTGGTCAACGGCGCTCGGCCAGCGCGTGGTGTTGACCGGGACGAAATGGAAATCATACGATTAATTGGCAAACCGAGAATGGCGGTGATTAACAACAAAGGTAAAGAGGACCGCTATCTGGCGCAATGGAAGGATGAACTCGCCATTCGCTTCAACTCCATCCGGCTATTTAACGCCCACCGGGCCACCTATGGAGAACGGATAGGGCTGCTCGAGGCCTTGGGCTCCATCGACCAGGACTGGCAGCAGGTGATGTCGGAAGTGGTGGAGACAATAAAAAAGGACTGGGACAGCCGAACCGGCAACACTGCTCACATTATCTCATCTCTATTGTCTGAGAGCATGAGGTTAAAAATCAGTTCTCAACTCAGCAAAAAGTCAGACGAGGAGAAGGCCCGAACTGAGCTGGCCGCCGCATACACTAAAAATATATCGAAGCTGGAGAAAAGTGCACACGGCCAAATAAGAGCCCAATTTCACCACAACCTTTACGATTATAAATTGCCGCCATACTCAGTTTTGCACGAAGAAATCTTCAGTGAAAAAACCTGGCAATTTCTTGGGTTGTCTAAGCGCCAGTTTATTTTACTCGGGGGCATTGGCGGAGGCGCACTCGGCGTTGGGGTGGATGTTGCGGCATTGGGGCATGGCCTTGGACTGTTCACCGCCTTGGGAACCATTGGCGGAGCACTCGGAGCGTTGGGCACCAGGAAGCGCCTCGATTACGAAAGTTCGCTGCTTGGCATAAGAATAACCGGTCCCCAGATCACCATCGGTCCAGCGGGCTCCATTGCCCTGCTTTTCGTACTTATCAACCGAGCACTTCATTTTTACAAGCATATGGCCAACTGGTCCCATGGCCGCCGCGATTATGAAGACCCCCATGCACTCGAAGACACAACTACTGCCAATTACACCAAAGACTGGTCCACCTCGGAGCTGAAGATCGCTCACGATTTTTTCAAAACAGTCGACAAACCTGAATCAGACAAACACCAGATCTCTGCGGGGAAGCTCGAACCGGTGCTCATCGAGTCGCTGACCAAGATTTACTCTGACAGTTAAAAGCTGATTTCCTCCAGCGCTGAGCGGAAATTGGTTCTCTCCTGTTCAGTGAAGAGCGAAAAAAATTCCTCTGGCGGTGAGCACACCACCTTCACCTCTGTCTTTCGCGTCGGATGCACGACCTGAACGAGGTAGGAGTGCAAGAGAATGCGCCCCCTGAGGGGCTGAAATGAAGAGCCATATTTGCGATCGCCAAGGATGGGCATCGCCAATGCCGAAAGCTGCGCACGGATTTGATGCTTGCGGCCGGTGATGAGTTGAACGGCATGAATTCCCAGCTTGCCGTTCGCCAACAGCGTTTTAAACCGCAAGCTTGCCAACTGTGCTGCCTCGCTGTCATCATCAACTATGGTTCTATCCTTTAATCGACTGAGATTATGGCTGACCACACACCACCCGTCAGTGCCGATATCCCTGTCCCACCGCCGGTCGGATTCAGCTTCCGTCACTGCCAGATAGCATTTAGTCATTTGGTGCGCTCTTATCTGGGCGCTGATTCTTGCCGCTGCTTTTGAGGTTTTGGCGAAAACGATGCTCCCTGAAACCGGTTTGTCGAGCCGCTGCACCATTCCCAGATACACGTTTCCCGGTTTGCGATCACGATTTTTGATATGGGTTTTGAGATGCTCGAGGAGCGACACCTGGTCCGAGGAATCGCCCTGGGTCAGCATTCCTGCAGGTTTGTTAACGATCAACAGATGGTTGTCTTCAAAAAGAATTTCTGGGGTGAACCGTTCCGACGCTTTCAACCGGGAATCCAAGTTCTTATGAATCAATAAAGTATCAATCTTCTAGAAAGACCATATCAGGATGTAAACCTGAGCCAGTCCCGACTCGGATTATTGGATCAGGGTTTACCGTAATCATCGGTGTAGGACCTGAACAGTTCCATGATTTTTCGGGTCACCGGACCCACCAGCCGATCTCCGATGACCTGATCGTCTACCTGAACAACCGGAACCACTTCTTTGGTCGACGAGGTTATGAAGGCCTCGTCGGAGTCCAGAAGTTCCTGTCTGGTTACAGGCCGTAATTCAACGGGAAAATCAGGCTTTAAAATTTCGATGAGCACGTCCCTGGTGATACCCGGCAGAATATCCTCAGAGGGGGTGATCACTGTGTTTTCACGGACGACGAATAGATTTGAAGTCGTTCCTTCCAGTACCTGATCGTCCTTGTTCACATATAATGATTCGATCGCCCCAACCGCCTGGGCGTCTTTGAGGGTAACGATGGCCCTTATGTAATCGGTGCTTTTGGCGCCATGAATATAGCGGTTGAGTCGGGCGGTTATGATTTTTATTCCTTGCTTATACCAGATATCTGGATGGGGCATGACTGGCCGCACCATTACCAGCAGTCGCGAGTTCTGACCGGGTGAAATGGAATCTTCACTGTCTCCGCCGGTGATCAACAGACGGATATTGGAATCTGGATAGTCATTCTGGACCAATGTCTTGCCAACAATGTCGCTCAACTCCTCGAGACTCCAAGGGCAATGAAGACTGATCAGGGCGGCTGAATTGCGCAGCCTCTGCAGGTGAGCTTCGAGATGAAACGGATGTCCGTTATAGGTCCTCAGAAAATCGAACACCGCATAACCCCGTAGAATGGCGAGATCGGTTACCGGCAGTACCGCCTCGTTTTCGTCCACGAATTTTCCATTGATATAAAAGATTCCCATTTCTCGCTCCCTGCGGTCTCCCGCCCCATGGATATTGTTCTCGCAACGCTTTGAGTAAACACTATACTAATGTGTGTTCACTTTTCCATCAATTTCGCAGAACCAGGATGGGGCAAAAAACAGCCCACGGTTGGCATCAGTGGTTAACGGGTTAACAATCGTCTGGTCAACATATTGGAAAATTTCATGACCACCTGCCAACACGATTCACTGTGGAGCCACATCTAACTAATATTACTGGCTATTCTCACCAACATCGACCGGTTCCTGAAGCCGTTCGGTCTCACCACAGAACAGCTCCATCTCCTCAGGAATCTGGAACGGCAGCAAGGCAGAACAGAGCGCGAGATCGGTGCCGCAACTGGTAAAAGTGCAGCTATAACAACCAGGATACTTGACATGCTTGAAAAAAAGAATTTGATAGTCAGGCAAGAAAATCCTGAAGAACGGCGCTCCCAACTCGTCCTCCTGACCGTTGAAGGGGCAGAACTCAGAAAGGAAATGTCGCGCCTACTCGAGACGCTTTCCCCCTGAATCGAAGAAAACATAGACAATCAGGATATGGCCGTGGTAGTCAGAGTGCTCGATCGTATCGAAGAAAATCTTCTCCACATAGCTAAAGATCCCGGTGAATGAAATGACAAGGAAAAAAATTTTACCAGTTGCAGCGACACTATTACTGCTCTTCATTGGTCATTCCGCCTCTGGAGCTGATGGCCCGCCACCCGCCAAGGTTAAAGTGGCACCCGTGGCCCAGGAGGAAGTATCCCAGACCCGGACGGTGATCGGGGTGCTCTACTATGAGCGGATCAGTCAAATTTCAACAGAACTGGCTGGGCTCGTCGAGAGCGTCGAGGTCAATCAGGGTGATATGGTAGAAAAAGGCGCTCCGCTGGTGATCCTGAATACCGAAATTCTTGATGAAGAGATAATTTTTCAGCAAGCCAAGCTGAAACAGATTGAACTGCGTATTGCCAACGTCGAGAAAAACTACAAGCGGCTCGAACGGCTCTACGGAAAAGCCGGTGTATCTGAAAGGGAGCGGGACAACGCCTTGTATGAGTACGAGAATGCCCAGATCGAAAAGCAGGCCACCCAGGCAACCCTGCAGAAACTAAAGATCCAGAAAAAAAGATCGGTGATAGCGGCTCCTTTCAACGGCATCATCCTGACCAAGGATGTCGATTCGGGAAGCTGGGTCCAACCTGGCCGACAGCTGGTATCAATCGGATCCAGTGAAGACCTGTTCATCCGGGCACCCATTTCCGAATCCATCCTCCGGTATATCGAGATGGGCCAGCAATTACCCGTGACCATAACCGCGTTTGGCAAGGAACTTATCGGCACACTCGAGGACATCGATCCTGTTGCTGATATGAAAACAAAAAATGTCTACTTGAAAATCTCCATCGAGCCCCTGGACTTGATCGCTCAGAACATGTCGGCCACGGTGTCCGTGCCGGCCAGTGAAAAACGGCAGTTGTCGCTTATCAATCGGGCCTCTTTGGTAAAATTCCAGGGCAAGGATTTCGTCTATACGGTCAAGGAGGGCAAAGCCTCGATTCTACCGGTGAATATCGTCGCCTACCTGGGAGATAAGGTTGGTGTCGACAACCCCTATATCGTACCGGGCATGCCAGTGGTAACCGAGGGCAACGAGCGGCTCCGGCCCGATCAGCCGGTAATGGTTGGAGAATAAGATGGACATAGTCAGATACGGCCTCAACAAGCCGGTTACCGTCATTGTCGGTGTAATACTTGTGATCACTTTCGGTTTGATCGGTCTCAATTCTCTTCCGGTCCAGCTCACCCCGGATGTTGAAAAGCCCCAGATAACGGTGCAAACCACCTGGAGTGGCGCGACCCCCTATGAGATTGAAAAAGATATCATCGAAAAGCAGGAAGAGGTGCTTAAAGGGTTGACCGGGCTCACCAAAATGGAGAGTTCCAGCTACAACAATTTTGGTGAAATTACTCTGACCTTCACCTTGGGTACCGACATTGACGACGCCTTGTTGAGGGTCTCCAACAAGCTCAACGAAGTTTCGGACTACCCCGACAACGCCAAGCGTCCGCGCATTGACTCCTCCGGTGCCAGCAGTTCCCCGGTAATCTGGATGGCCTTGAGAAAAAAACCTGACAATCAAGGTGATATCAACCATTACAGAACCTTTTTCAAAGACGAGATCCGGCAAAGCCTGGAACGAGTCGAGGGGGTTGGTTCCTTGCTGGTGTTCGGCGGCACCGAAGACGAACTGCATGTGGAACTCGATATCACAAAGATGGCGCGTTACAACATCACTTTTGACCAGATCAGTGGGGCAATCACCAGGGCCAACTCAACTATTTCGGCCGGCGTCATGGGAGTGGGTCGCAAAAATTATCGGATTCGAACGGTCGGGCAATTCCAGTCTCCTGCTGAGGCACTTGATGTGGTGGTCTATGAAGATGGCATGTCGCGGGTTTATCTCCGGGATATCGTCAATATTTCAAAAGGTTACGCCAAGGAGCAGGGGGCGGTGCTGCACGACGCTGAGCAGATAATAGTTGTTGCGGTACTCAAGGAGCAAGGGGCCAACGTTCTGGAGATGACAGACAATATCGAAGTTGCTGTCAACCAGTTGAACGATACCATCCTCGCAGAGCAGGGGCTCTACCTGGAACTCCTCTACGATGAAAGGCCTTATATCAATACCGCCATCAACCTGGTGAAGCAGAACGTGCTGATCGGCGGGTTGCTCGCCATTACCGTACTTATGACGTTTCTGCGCAGCGTCAGGTCAACGCTCACCACCGCGTTGGCGATACCGATCTCGGTTATCGGCTGCTTCATCTTTCTCTGGCTCAGTAACCGCAGTTTCAATGTCGTCAGCCTGGCCGGTATTTCCTTTGCGGTAGGCATGCTGGTCGACAACTCGATTGTCGTGCTGGAAAATATCGACCGCCATCGGAAACTCGGTAAAAATGCCTATGAGGCGGCCCTTGACGGTACCAAGGAAATATGGGGCGCAGTCTTTGCCTCGACGGCAACGACGGTGGCCGTCTTTCTGCCGGTCATCTTCATGCGGGAGGAGGCCGGTCAGCTTTTTCGCGATATCGCCATTGCCATTACTTTTTCGATCATGATCAGCTTTTTGGTGTCCATAACCGTGATACCGACCCTGATTAATCTGTTGTACAAGCGGCACGAAAAGAGAAGTGAAAACTGGCTGCAGAAATCGATAATCGGACCGTTTTTCGTCAAGATCATCATGGCCTTTTCCAGGATCTGCCTGGCCAATGTGTTTACCCGAGTGGTCTCCATCGTGCTGTTCACCACCCTGTCCATCGGCATCGTCTTCTGGCTGCGTCCCAGCGCCGAATATCTGCCCCAGGGTAACCGCAACCTGGTTCTCAACATCCTCATACCACCCCCAGGCTACTCAATCGATAAGTACAAGGAAATAGGAGAAAATATCTTTTCCCAGGCTGAACCGTACTACGAGGAAGACAATCCCATGGGCATCCCGCCGATCAAGCAGATGTTTTACGTCGGCGCTGACCGTTTCACCATGTTTGGAGCTCAGTCCGTTAACGAAACCAGAGCCCGGGAGTTGATGCCCCTGTTCATGAAAATCATGAACTCGATCCCCGGCTACTTCGGGGTTTCTATCCAGCTCGGCATTTTTCAGTCGGAGCTGGGAGGAGGAAGGTCGATCGATGTCAACATTTCCGGTGAAGATATCGATAACATCGTCGGCGGAGCCAGGGCCATATTTGGCTCCATCGCTCAAAACATACAGGGGGCCCAGACCCGCCCGATTCCGTCCATGGAAACCAGTTATCCCGAAATCCGCGTAATACCGAACAAGGAACGACTGGCGGCGAACGGCTTGAGCGAGCGTGATCTCGGCATTTACGTCGATATCCTCATGGACGGCAGGAAGATAGATGATTACCGGCCGGCAGGGATCAAACAGATTGATCTGGTTCTCAAAGGCAGCGACGAGCGGTTCGACTCACCTGAAGAATTAATGAACGCCACCATTGTCAACCGTTTCGGTGATCTCATCAAGGTCGGAGACGTCGCCACCCTCGAGTATGGCGGAGGCATGCCCCAGATCAAGCATCTCGAGCGCAAGCGTACCATCACTCTGCAGGTCACCCCGCCTACCGACCTGGCACTTGCTGATGCAATCAAGATCATCGAAAACGACATCATCGGTTCTCTGCAGCAAGCCGGGCAGCTCGACGGCCTGCAAATCAATATCGGCGGCAACGCTGATAAACTGGTGGAAACAGGCAAATCACTACGGTGGAATCTACTGCTCGCCCTGCTGATTACCTATCTGTTGATGGCGGCACTGTTTGAGAACTTTATCTACCCCCTTATCATCCTCTTTACCGTACCGCTGGCTGCCGCGGGCGGCTTTATCGGACTGCTGGCCGTCAACACCTTTGTGGCACCGCAGGGATTTGACATTCTTGCCATGCTCGGCTTCATCATTTTAATCGGCACCGTGGTCAATAACGCCATTCTGATTGTCCACCAGTCCCTGAATAACGTCCGCTACCACGGCATGGTCGGGATTCCTGCGATCTCGGATGCGGTTCGGACCAGGATCAGGCCTATCTTCATGAGTGCAACTACTTCAATTCTGGCCATGACCCCGCTGGTTCTCTCCACCGGTTCCGGCTCCGAGCTTTATCGCGGGCTTGGGTCCATTCTCTTGGGCGGCCTTGCCCTCTCGACGGTCTTCACCCTGTTCGTTATTCCGTCTCTGCTGGCTTTCGTCATCGGGTTTGAAAAGAGCAGGGCCGGAGAACAAATATAATGGATGACTGGAGGGCTGCGTCAGGGTGCTGAGCACATTCATCTGATCGTGATTAGTGTCGAGTGAAACCTAACAGAATGCGAGGCGAAAATGAGTGAAAAGAAAAAGATCAGCAAACACTACCACTACCTCAAATCCAACTTTCCCGAGGTGCTCGAGGCGGTTGAGAATCTTGGCGCCACGGTCCGTCAGGCCGGCCCGCTAGACAAGAAGACAACCGAGCTGATCCAGCTTGGTGTGGCCGCTGCGACGGGTTCCACCGGGGCAGTTCATTCCCATGCCAAGCGGGCACTTGGTGCCGGCGCCAGCCGCCAGGAGCTCGAACATGCATTGCTGGTACTGGTGTCGACCATCGGCTTTCCCAAGGTAGCCGCCGCCCTTGCCTGGATTCAGGAAGTGGTGGACTAGAAAGGAGATGTCAATCCTGCCGATGCTGCTGTGCTCGGCCTTATCAACTCCGCGCTGAAAAATAGACCGGATGACGGCCGCTTCGCGGCCTGTGGCGGACGGTAAGTGTTTTCAGCGCTGCGTTGGGCCTTCACAATGCAGCGCCAACAGGACCGACATCTCCTGCATTTTCGGCTTAACCCACCCTCAGTCACCCAGATAGGCTTTGACTATCGACTCGTCCTCGCGCAGCGTCTGCGCATCACCCTCGATAACGATTTTTCCGGTTTCCAGCACGTAGCCGTTGTTGGCCAGCTTTAGCGCCACCTTGGCATTCTGTTCCACCAGCAGGATGGTGACCCCCTCTTTGTTGAGGCGGACAATGATTTTCATGATCTCCTGGACCAGAAAAGGGGCAAGCCCCATGGAGGGTTCGTCGAGCAGCAGCAGCTTCGGATCAGTCATCATCGAACGGCCGATGGCCAGCATCTGCTGCTCTCCACCGGACAGGAAGGCAGAATCCCTGTGCTTTCTTTCCTCGAGCACCGGAAAAATCTCAAACA